>JAIROL010000055.1 GCA_031257565.1 Tannerella sp.
GGTCGTGATATTTCGCCGACTCCAAGATGTTCTATTGCCCTGAAATCGTCGGGATTCAGTTCGTCTTTGTAGAACGAGGTACGTATTTCGCCGGAATATTCGTTCATATTCACAATCAAGCCGCTGCCGGCGCGCGATTTTTCGTTTTCGGAGTACATCAATGCCGCCTGTTCAAATGTAATGCTGTCGGCTTCGATTCTTTTCACGATACTGTCTAACCGTGCAAAACCAATAGCCTGGTCTTCAAGACTGTATTTTGGTCTCAATTTGATTTGCCGGTAATTGACAAGTCCGGTATCATCCTGTTTTTCCAACAGTTGTAGGATATGAAAACCATCTTCCGATTCGATGATTTTCGATATTTGACCTGTTCGCATGTTACTCAATGCCGAACGAACCGAAAAGACGTTGCCTTCTAATGGATTCAGCCCCATTTCCCCACCGCGTATTGAGGATTCGTGTTCGGAATACAGGGTCGCCAATGTTTGGAACTTTTCTCCGTCCAAAATACGTTTTCGCAAGTCGAGCAACTTTTCCTTAACGTCGAGAATTGCCTTTTCCGAATTGGGTCTCTTCGCTATCTCGTATAGCACATACTGGTCGGGAATAATTGTTGGAACAGTGTCTTTACTCAGTGTTTTAAAATATTTTGCAACTTCGCTTGGAGTGATTTTTATTTTTTGAGCAAGCGAGGACTGCATCGACATGGCATACGACTGTTCGGTCTGAAATTCAATGTTTTCTTCGCGAAACTGTTCAATTGTTTTTTTGTAATAGGCTTCCAGCGTTTCTTTGCCATACTGCGCTACCATGGCGGCGATATCACGGTCGACTTTGTGTTGGATATTTTCCATGCTTTGCCCCAGACTGTCGAGTTTTGCCTGCGCTACTAAGAGTTTTTGGTCTCTGAATATTTTGAGTATCTGACATTTTGGGTTGCCTTCTTTGAGATTTTCCAATCCTCCTCGAATCTGCATATCGCGATACAGCATCTCGATGTCGGATTCCAAAATGGCTTCGTTGCCCACAACTGCAACGACTTTGTCCAGCGATGTCTGCGCTTTCGATAATGGCAACAGCGCTAATGTAAATACAACAATTGCCGTTAATTTTTTTATCATAATCATATCTGTTTTTATCTGTTTATTTTTATTTCGTTTCTATTCATTGCCTCGTTAAATATTGTGTTTTCCATTTGACGTATCAAGTTTATTTTCCTGCGGTTAATGATTATACCTTTTATATCTGACTTCACATGTTCCAAAGGCGCGAGCGTTCCTTTCATCGATATGTCGTTTATTTTAAGGAAATAGACATAGTGTTCGTCGTTGTCTTCTATGGCTCTCATTCTGATTGCTCTGTTTTCGTATATCTCCTCCGAGCCGGGCAGGAGGGTGACGATTTCGGCGAAACGCATCCATTCGCCGTTAAATGCACTGTAAACATCGACGCCGCTCATCGCAATTTTTTCGAGTTCTTCGATATCTTTTTCTCTGTTCGAGCGGTACAGCTGACGGAGCCTGTCTATGTTCTTAAAATTGACAGCGGCTTTGATATATAGCGCTTTGACTAATATTCCCGTCAACTGGAAATTGTCAGGATTGTTTTTGTAGAACTGTTCTATTTCGGTTTCGCTCACAACCGTATCCATTTTGGAACGGATGTATGTCTGTTCGTATTTGTGTATCAATAAGGATGTTCTGTAATCGTCAATTTCTTTGTCGATATTCTTGTCTTCTTCCGAGAGATTGTTTTCGGCATATATTAATACTGATTGATTTTTTGCCCATCTGTTCACATAATCTGTCAGGATTGTGATGCTGTCTTCGGGCGAGAGATTGTGCAGATATTCTTTGATATCGGATAAATAAAGTTTTTTCATCCCCGCTTCCGCTATAGGCGTCTCATCCCGTTGACGCTCAAGTGTGCACGATAAGATAAAAAGCGAAATAATCGAAAGAAATACAATTTTTTGTTTCATCAATACAAATCTTTTTCCCTGCTTTGACGGACAAATATCTGCAGAGTTTAATTCCAGCCTGCATTATCCGGCAAAAACGGCGCAAGTTATAAAATAAACGCGAATTGTGGCAAATTTTATTAGCGGCAATCGTAAATATCTTACAATTCAAGAATTTATGATTTCGTAATTCCGATATCAAATAAACAAGCCGTTCCAATTTTGGTCTCAGTTCTTTCGTTTTTGCAGAGAAATTGTTCGTCATTATTTCTCACTGCATACCCTCTCAACTTCTTTCGCCACCTCGTCGGAAGCGGAATTTTGAGTTGCGACGAACTGCGGCAGTTTGACGCCGTTCAGTTTTGCCTTGCAGTATTCGACTATAAAATTTTCGATGCTCAGGTCGATATCTTCGTCGTAGGGTTTACCCACGCCGAGATGTTCGGGCCAAAGTTTCGACTGTTCGACGTCCGACAGGGCTTCGCTGTATTTACCTGCCCGGATGTTTTCGAGGGCGCAGAAGAGCCAGGCTTTGCGATACACCGTTCGCCCTTCGTAGGCGCCTTCGTTGGGCAACACGTTCAGCGTGGCAAGATAGCCGGTACATTCGCGATATTTCTTTTGCAGGAGCATTGCAGCGGCATATTTCAGACCGAGCAGGTCGTTGCCGGGGTATGCAGCGGCGTATTCCTTCGCCTTTTCGTACATCGCATCGTGCTGTTGCGTTTCCTGATAATGACGTATCAAAGACAGTCCCGTCCGCCACGATTTTTCCAGACGTTCGGCACGAAGCAAATCTTTCAGCCTGTCGTCTCCGGTACGGAACTGCGCGCGAGCCTGATAGAATACGGCGTCGTCGGGAGTGTCGGCGCACTGATTCCACAGCGCCGATGCTTTTTCGTCCTCGCCAAGAAAATTGTACAGAACAGCCAGATAGTATTTGTTCACCCACTTGCCGGACTTGCCGACAGCCCATTCGAGCGCCGCGACAGTCTCGGTACGGAAAGGAAAGACCATCCGCACAGGCAAGGATTCCGCTTTGTGCAACAGGGAATCGCAACGATTGTCGCCCTGTCGCGACAGCAGGTAAGCGCTGCGATAGAGCGCCACAGGATAGTCGGGCGCGAGAGCATACAGTTTCAACGCTTCGTCGATACAGTTCAGGCTTTCGTACCATCCCGCCATCTCCATGAACGTCTCGTGAGGCAGTTCGCAACGGATATATTTCAAAAATTCTTTGCGTTCGTTTTCCGAGCCTGTGAGCAGATATTTTTCGAAACGGGCGTAATGATTCAGCGGTTCGTCGTGTTCGATGAGAGCGACAAGTTTTCGGGCTTCGGCGGTTTTTCCGGATTTACGAAACGCTACTGCCTGCAACTGCCGGATTTCGTCGGCGTTTGTTCCTGAAGCGATGCTCTGTCCGGCGTATTGAAGCGTCTGTGTCCACTGCTGTTTCTTTGCCGATTCTTTAGCCAGACAGAGGTAAGACGCCGGACGCAATGCAGGCGACAGCGCCGCCACTTTAAAGCCGTCGACAGCGTCGACCGTCTTTCCGAGCTTGCTGTTTACCAGTCCGTACAGGAAATTGCCATCGGGGTCGTAGGCGTTTACCGACAGGATAGCGCGAGCGCAGGAGTCCGCCCCGGCAAACCGTCCGCGCCAGCAGTAGATAAAACCGAGGTCGCGAAGCGCGTGCAGGGCGTACGGTTCGACAGCCAAAGACTGTTTCAGCAGTTTGACGGCGTCGTCGTAACGGTTTTCGTTTAACGCCAGCTGTCCCTGCAGGTAAAGACCGTAAGCCGACTGATAATCGACATCGGCGGGCGAAGTTACGGGACGGGCAAGACGGTTGTCGGCGGGATTTTCGGAATAAACCAGCCGTTCGTCGCCCAGCACGACTTTCAACGGAACGGCGGCGTCGGCGGCGTTAAGAGCGACAGTCGTCTGCCATGTTTGCAAAACATCGAGCGATAAACGTTCGCTGAAAATCTTGTTTTCGCCGGCATACACAGTCAATTCGTCGTCGATGCGTTGCACGGGCGAAAAACTGAGCCTCGCTTCGCCGCCCGTCCTGACGACGTTGAGCGCGCCCATATCGTTAGCTTTCACTATGCCGCCGGTTTCCTTCACCGGATACCAGTATTCCGTCCAGGCGTCGGTGGCGCAGGGAGCGAAGGCGTATTGCCGGAAAGGAGTGAATCCGCTTTCCGTGACCGCCTGATTGTAGAGCCGTCCCGATTGCAGTTCGACATATTGCCCGTCGGTATCGGTCAGCAGGTCTTCCCATATCATGCCCGACCGCGCCAGTCCCCACAGCCAGATTTTCATGCCGAGTTTGTCGTTGAACGCCGAATAGTGCACCGAGCCGAAGCGGTCGTTTTCGTAATATGCGCCGTAGAAATCGTTGTAATTGCCCAGGACGTGCATCGACTTGGCGCCGCCAAAGGCGTGCGCGGCGTATCGCGACAAATCCCGTTTCTCTTCGTCGAGCGGCCAGGAGTGAACCTCGCCTTCGTGACCGATATAATACTGTCCGGGAAAGGTGAAGACCAAATCATCGGCGGCGCGGTATCCGGCGTTCGTCCAGTGATAGTACGGACGCGGAAAAGGCGTGGTGTTACGCCAAACGGTCGATGTGGTGAAAAACGCTTTGTCGGGCTGAAGGTTGATTTCCACCTGCCACCATGTTCGCGTAATCATGTCGAACGCCGCGACAAAGCAACTTGCGCTGCCGTCGTCGTTTTGACGGGTGAAATAATCGACCGGAGCGGCGGTAGTCGGCGCGTGTCCGATGATGCCGAAATTCAGTTCAATGCCGCCCGACGTCCAGGGTCCGCGCATGGCGATGTTGCGGAATTTCACAGCGTGATTGAAGTAGATAAACTCCTTTCCGCTGCTTTTTTCAACTGCGCCCCAAATTTTCCCGCCGATAGCAGGAATAACTGTTACGCGAACATAATCGTTTTCCAGCACAACCGTTTCCCACGATTGCGGTTGTCCCTGATGTGCGTAGCCCTCGTATTTGAAATACGGATAGAAAGCGTTCTCCGGACATGGCGTTACCTCGGGGTCGTTGTATGGATACGTCGTCAACTCAACAGTTTCTTCGCTGACGGTCGCCCGTTGTCCGCAGGAAAACAGCAAGGCGGACACACTTAAAATAAATATACAGGTGCAAAATTTTGAATGTTTCATCTTTTAATAATTTTATAATATTTATAATCAATCGTTATCATCTTTATTTTTGTTCATTTTAATTCTTTAACAAGTGCGTTTTCATCCGGCAAAGATAATTCTTTTTCCGCTTTTTGACAGAATTAACAGAATTTTGTTAAGCCTGTCTTAACCGGTGTGTTACAGCCGCCTATTTGCAGCAAAAGTGTCATCATCATCACTCATACTTGGGAATTTGTGGGGACGCAAAATGCCTTGCGTCCCCACATATAATCCCCGTTCTTTACTGTCTACTCACTGTTACTTCAGGTTGGGGTTCAGAATCGCATCGTTGTAGGGATAAGGGCAGTACATTTTACTGTCGTCCCACGTCCCCGTTACCGGAACGGCTTCCTTACGGAATATGCCCGGGGCTACTTCGACCTCGGGATTTATTTTCCGGAACTCAAAATGGTCCTTCACGCGGTACATGCGGAACATGTCATGGTATCTTGTTGCAAAACCTGCCCAGTAATTCCCGGCTGTTTCCCATCCGTGTTCGTTGTAGGCGGCTTCGGCAATCTGGTCGGGCGTCATGCCGACGGAGTAGATATTGGATGCCTTGCCGTCGGCGCGGTTGCGTACCTTGTTTAGCGCTTCGATGGCTTGGGCGTTCGTTTGCCCCGAACGGCCTACTGCTTCGGCATACCAGCAGTATACCTGCGAAAGGCGTATCACCTGGTGCATCTTTCCGCCTATCATGCCAATGGGGGTTGGATCGGTGTAATCATATTCCTTACCCGGGGTGGCGTTTTCGGCGCTTTTTATGAAAACAGGGGCTACTACCAGGCGTGAAGGAGGATCGCTATCCCACCACCAGTCGTGCAATTCGCCGTCGGCCAGCAGTATTTTCGGGGAATACGTAGCTTCCTTGCGCGGGCCGTCCGGGAAATCCTTCCAGAACTTTATCTCGCCGTTCGTATCGTTCCAACCGCCTTGCGACATGTCCTGCAACAGATCGGTGATCGTCGACCAGTTGGCCGTGGTGCCCCACGAATTGTCGTTGTAATAATGAAGTCCCAGTATAACTTCCCTGTTATTGCCGTTGTTTGCATAAGTAAATATATCACCGTAATTATCATACAGGGAGTAGTAATATGTACCGTTTTCCGCGCCGTCGATCACTTCCTTTGCCTTGGCGGCAGCCATCTGGTAGTATTCGGCGCCCCTGTTGAGCGGCCATCCGGCCATCGACAGGTAGACGTATGCCATCGTAGCCTTGACGGCGCCCTGATTTACGGCAAGGTTGACGCCGTTGCGTGCGTAAGGCTCGGCAGTGTAATTCACCGGCACACCCGCTTCGGCTATTTTGAGGTCTTCGACTACCAGGTTGTAAACCTCTTCGATGGAACTTAGCGGCGCTTCGTAGTTGATATCTTCTTCGAGCATGATGGGCACTTTTCCCCAGCACTGTACGAGGTAGAAATATGCGTAAGCGCGCCAGTAGTGCGCCTGTGCAATGGCCGAACGTATCGCTTCTTCGGATACGTCCGGCGTCCTGGCAGCGTTGTTGATAACGAAGTTGGCGGCCTTCACGGTCGTCCAGCGCTGGGTCCACAAGGTTGGCAGCCAGGCGTTATTGTCCGTCACGGCATACTGGTCGTGTTCACGCAACGGCGCCTTGTTGGACGCCGGGTGGGTACTGATGTCGTCTCCGCCCACGCAATCGGTTCCTACGTTGTTATTGGAAGTCCCTGCGTTTGTTACTACACTGTAAAGTGCATTAAGCGCCATGTCAAGGTCGCCCGGATTGGTGAAGAACGTTTGAGTAGCCAACTGGCCTTTCGGGTCTTCCGTCAGGAAGTCTTTGCATGAAAACATTCCTGTCAGGCACAAAGTACATAATACCATACTGAGTATTCTGTACATCACTTTCTTATTCTTTTTTATTATCTTTTCCATTATAAAATATATTATCTAATTAAACGATTAAAAATCAACTTTTACGCCAAATGTAAATGTCCGCGATTCGGGATATGCACCGTCGTCGATTCCCCCCGTAATACTGCCTGCCAAACTGGCTGAGTATACTTCCGGATCAAGCCCGGTGTATTTAGTAATAAAAAACAGGTTTTGGGCGCTTACCGAGAGTTGTATGTCGGCAACTTTCGCAACCTTCTTCGGGATGCGGTATGCGATGCTGATGTTCTTCAGTTTCAGAAAGGATGCATCCTCGATCCAGAAGGTGGAAGCGGATGGAGACCTGTTCTGCGAATTGGTATGGCTCGGATACTTGGCATCCGCCTTATTGCTCACCTTGTCCCACCCCTGATAATATGATTCACGGGTGTTAAGGAAACGGGACTGGGAAGACGACATGGAAGACAATTCTTCTCTGGTTCTGTTAAGACGTTCAAAGCCTGTGACGGCATTGATAAAGAGGCTTGCCGACCAGTTCTTCCAGGTGATTGTATTGTTCCAGCCGAACGTCCAGTCCGGGGTGGCCTTCCCAAAAATCATCTGGTCTTCGCCGGTAGGATTATTCGTCAGGCCGTCTTTATTGCCGTTTTCGTCATAATTCTGGAACAGGTTGGCTCCCTCATCATCAAATCCTTTCCACTCATACAGATAGAACGAGCCGAGCGGATAACCGGGTTTCAGGATTTGCAATGCGCCTCCCCAGGAACTTGAGTTGGAATCGAGGATGAAATCCTGGCCGGCCAGGTCTACAATCTCGTTTTTTACATACGAAGCGTTCAGGGTGGATTCCCACGTCAGTCCATTATGGTCGACGGGAACGACGTTGAGTGAAAATTCTACTCCGGAGTTTTTGACTTCTCCCTGGTTTACCCAGAAACTGCCGCCGCCGTTGTAGCCGGGAACGGATTTCTGAAAGAGCAGGTCTTTAGTATCCTTCCAAAACAGGTCGGCGCTGAAATTGAGCTTCCCGTTAAGCATGCTGAGGTCGACGCCGGCGTCATACTGGTAGGTCTTCTCCCAGCGCACGTCAGGTGTGGAAAATGAATTTCCCCAGTAGCCAGTGTACTTGGTGGAGGAGCCCCAGTCGAAGTAATTTTGTGTCAACATACCCAGCGTACTGTAGCGGCCGATGTCCTGATTACCAGTGACGCCAAGGCTGCCCCTGATTTTCAGTTGCCGGAACAGATTCTGGTCGCTCATGAAGCTTTCCTTAGCCAAATCCCAGGCAACGGAACCTGACGGGAAATATCCCCACTTGTTATCGCCCTGGAACTTGGATGAACCGTCGGCACGGAATGTACCGGTCAGCATATACTTACCCTTGTAACTGTAGAACAGGCGTCCGACACCGGATGCCATGGATTCGTCCGAATAGCCGTTGCCCGCATTACGGCTGGCTGCATTGCCGACGTTATAGTATCCGACGGCATCATTACTCAGTCCCGTACCGCTTATACTTATAGCCGAATATTCGGTCTTGCTCGTTTCCCATACAACTGTTGTCGTAATGCTGTGGTCGCCGAACTCCTTCCGGTATGTCAGATTGTTGGTGTTTTGCCAATAAAGGTTTATATCGCCGCTGTTTCCCATACTGCTTGGATTTCCCTGCGCTACACGTGACGAACCGAAAGAATAAGCCGGGGCATGATAGTAATTGCCTCCGCCCTGGACGGACAGCGTAAGTCCATCGATGATTTTGAACAGCAGGTTGATATTTCCGTTTGCATTATACTGGTAGCTGTCATTATAATTAAGCATCCTCTCGCCATACGGATTGCCGCCTATTGAATTATATATGTCACGATTGTAGTAGCCGGTTTCCTCGTTTTTCATATCCATGGAAGGAGAATAGGATAAGAAGGTACCTAAGCCGACCCCGTCGCCGTTGTGCTTGTATATCCTGGAGGCGTTGATTTTGGTAGAAACCGTCAGCCATGACGTCACTTCGTTGTCGAGGTTGACACGCAGTTGTGCGCGCCGGTATTTGGTAGTAATTGTAATGGGCGTTAAGTTGAGCAGGTTGCCGGATATCAGGTAGCGGCTTTTCGCCGAACCGCCCGAAATGCCGACCTTGTAATCCTGGCTGACGCCGGTCTGCAACATCAGGTCCTGCCAGTCTATGCCCTTTGTACCGTTCTTGTAAGCCTCCACATCGGCGGCGGGAATCATGGACGCCCCCAGTATGTCATTAATCGCCAGCGCATATTCATAAGCATCCAGCAAATCATACTTCTTGAGAATGTTGGATATGCCTATTTGAACATCGGCAGTTATCTTAACCTTACCTGTTTCCCCGCTCCGCGTCGTGACGAGTATAACCCCGTTGGCGCCCCGCGAACCGTAGATAGCCGTTGCGGAAGCGTCTTTCAATACTTCCATAGACTGTATGTCGGCAGGGTTCAGTCCGTTCAGTCCGCTTGTGCTTACGATTCCGTCAATAATATAGAGCGGGTCGCTACTCTTGTTGATGGAGGTCGTACCGCGTATGCGCACTTTCACTCCTCCGTCGGGAAGAAATCCGCTTGCAGTAGTAACTTCGACGCCGGCAACACGTCCCTTGAGGATATCCGATATCTGCTTGACGGGCTGGTCACGGAACTGCTTTTCGGAAACGGAACTTACGGAACCCGTCAGGTCGCTTTTCCTGAGCGTACCATACCCGATGACGACAACTTCTTCCAGCGCACGGGTGTCTTCTTGCAGGATGATTTGCAGTTGCGTTTGATTACCAACCGCGATTTCCTGTGTGACGAATCCGATATAGGAAACGACCAGCGTCGCCCCCGACGATACGTTCAGGGCGAATTTGCCGTCTGCACCGGTGATTACCCCGCTACCTGCAACGCCCTTCTCTACAATGTTCGCCCCGATGACCGGCTCGCCTGCGGCGTCTGTCACTGTACCGCTAACCGTTCTTTGCGCATACAGCGAAAACGTACTGCACAAAGCGCATACTATTATTATTATTGTCTGTAGCGCTTTCCTTTTAAAAAACATTTTTTCATTCATAATAAATACATTTTTTACTTTTTTAAGTATTCTTAAGTTTTTGTTTAATAACTAACTTTGGTTTCCGTTTAGATGAACAGGTTTTATCTTTTTGTTATATTCATCAGCCGGATTTTTTTAAAATTCATTTACTTACATTAAAGTAAATGTGGTAAATAATCCCGATACTGTGCTTTACAGTATCTTTTAACAGGATTCACTAAAAAAGCAAGGTCTACTCGCCTGTGGCCTGTGGCCTGTGGCTTCTCACTTGCACGAAATCTTTTTTCAATATTTCAATATTTCATACATCATACCTCCTTCTTTTAATTTAATTGATTGAAAATTGCGTTTCGACTCTTCGCGCATATCTGCAATATAGTATTGCCCCCTGTCATAAAAACGGGGGGTGTCGTTTGTTTGTGAATATGACTTGTTATCGGTCTTTGACCGACAGATTCTCGTAACTGCCTGATTCTCTCTCTCTCTCTCTCTCTCTCTCTCTCTCTCTCTCTCTCTCTCTCTCTCTCGACCCCTAGTATGCAGGATGCAGACAAGTATGCACAGAGATAGGACAAAGCGCACACAGACAGTCGT
>JAIROL010000100.1 GCA_031257565.1 Tannerella sp.
ACCCGTTACCGTCGTAAGTTGGTGGAACAGCAAAGTGCGGAGACAAACAGGATGATACGAATCTTTGAAGATGCAAACCTGAAACTCTCAAGCGTATTTTCGGATGTTACGGGAGTTACCTGTACAAAAGTAATAGATCAGATTATCGGAGGAGAAGAAGATCCTGAAGAATTGATCAAACTATGCATCCATAAGAATCTTAAAACAAGTCCTGAGGAAATAAAAGAGGCTATTCGTGGTCAGATGACAGATCACCATCGCTTCATGCTATCCGTCATTCGTAAAGATATTGCCCAAACACAATTGTTGATCAACGAACTGGACAAAAAGATAACAGAATTGATGTCTCCTTATGCAGATGAAATTGCGCGTATAAGTGAAATACCCGGAGTAGGCGAACAGACAGCCATGGAGTTGATTGCAGAAATAGGAACTGACATGTCTGTCTTCCCCACCGAAGGTCATTTGGCCTCTTGGGCAGGCATGTGTCCCGGTAACAATGAAAGTGCAGGTAAAAAAAAAAGTTCCCGAACAACACATGGCAGTAAACAGGTAAGAGCTACACTTTCGGAAGCAGCCTGGGGGGCTTCAAGAACAAAAGACACTTATTTGTCGGTAAGGTACAAAAAAATAGCATCGCGACGCGGCAAAAAGAGAGCCATTGTTGCAGTAGGACATTCGATCCTGAGAATCATGTACCATATACTGAAAGATAATGTGTCATATAAGGAACTTGGAGCCGGATTTGAAGATGAAAAAAAACGTCAAGCCCGTATAAATCATTATAAACAAGCTTTATCTGAACTCGGAGTGGATTTTCCCGATACAAAAAGCGCTTAGACGCAAATCTCCTATGGTCGATTTTTACTGGAATAATGACATTTAAACATGTCTGACAAGTCCGAACATGAAACTGACCGAAGTAACCAAGAGGCAAAGACTGGGCTTCGAACCCGCACATGAAATTATAAACCATACTTGGTTATTACATAACAATGCCTGAACTAATAACAATGCAAACATCGTTTTTGATGCTTGCAGCCCTTTTATTTGTCTTATTTTTAGATGATTATTAACCAGATACTTCCTGAGGGGGGTATCCTTATTTTAATTTACACATGAAACAAATCATTACATACATAATGACGTTCTCTTTATTTATTTCATACGGATGTAAAGAGCGAACCGGCGATAAAACAAATGCAATCTTAGTTGATATTGACAATATTTCAGATGACATATCTGTTTTCGACATATTCGACAAAACAGAAATTATTCCGCTTGAAACGAATAAAGAGTCTCTTATCAAATATATAACCAAACTTGTTTGCTACAATAACGACTTATACATTTTCGATTATAATCTGTCGAAGATACTCGCATTTGATCATAGTGGGAAATTCCTGTTCAATATAGACAACCGCGGACAAGGTCCGGAACAATATCTTCATATCGCGGATTTTGATATTGATACGGAAAATGACAGAATTATATTTGTTTCCGCGATTGATTCAAAATTGCATGAATACGATATGAAAGGTAATTTCATACAAAAATACAATTTGCCGGAAATCAGGAATGGAGCTTATTTATACATGAAATACTTAACTTCCGATATAATTGCTTTCTGGACTTTCGATTATAATAACAGGCTTAAATTTTATTCGAAAAATGAAAACCGTTTCATCAGTGAATGTTTTCCCGAAACAGAAAATTTTTATGGGAAAATAAATACGCCCCTCTTTCCTTACGGCAATCGTATGGCGAGGCCTGTTGATAATAATATTTATGAAATGACTGTTGACGGAAAACTCTCCATCGCCTATACATGGGATTTCGGGGAATTAAATATTGATTTAAAAAAGTTGATTATTCCGCCTGTTGAAAATCGTAGCGACAGCAAAACTAAAAAAATAATAATGGGATATATGGAAAAAGTTCGGGCGTCTGAAATCATAAATTATATTTTCGGAAACTCGGGAGGCAATTCGGATTACACATACGTGCAGGTTATAAGAAAAAACAAAGAGGTGAATATCTTCTATGACAAAAGGAGGCGACAGTCCGTGGTTTTCGAGAAGACGAAAGAAAATGCATACTTTTATCCTGTTTTCTGGAGTGAAGATTTTGTTATAGGCCTCATACCGGAGATGTCGGACATTGAATGGAAAAGAGTAGTGCCCGACACCATTCTGGACGCGGAAAATATGGAAAGGAAAAATCAGCACAATGAATTTGACAATCCCATGCTCGTAAAATATTACTTTAAAAAACAATTATGAGAACGCTATACTGCATTATATTCCTGCTGATTACAGCATCTTTCGCCGGTTGCAGGCAGAAAGATGCGGACGATATAGCCAAACTGAAGGAACTCAACCAGCGTCTGGAGGATGAGTTCTATAATGTAAGGGAGGCGGAACGAATCAGCCTGGAGATATACCGCCGCACGCTTGAATATTCCCGGACATCCATTGATGACAAGCCGGTTTTTTTTGGGAAGGATACCGTAAATACGTTTTCATTGGATGAACTGGCGCTGAAGCCCCGCCTGATATTCTGCTTTTCAACTAATACGTGTACGCCGTGTATTGATTCGGTGATCGGATTGATAAAAGGACGGTTTACCGGTTTCGAGAGCAACGAAACGATTCTGATAGTCGGCGACTATCCATTGAGGATCCGGGAAAACTGTTACGGGAAACGAATGTTAAGCGGTATAGACCTGCCTGTCGCGGAAATTGAAGCGCCTTTTTTCTTTGTGCTGGACAAGAGTATGGAAATATCATTCCTGCATATTTTCAACAAAATGAATCCGGAACTGACAAAAATATATTTGGATGAAATCTGTAAAAAATATGATTTTTAACTGTGTAAACCCAACTTGTCATTTATACCCCCTCAAAAAGCCTCGAAACGGTCCAAAACGAGCCTTGTTGATTTTTTTAAACTACTAATTTACAGGTATTTATAATTTTATCTGCTCGAAAAAAGTTACTTGTAGTCCCAGAGTTGTGTTTTATGGTATGGGGATACCGTTTTTTTATCGTATATTTGCACCGCGAAAATATACCGTACGTTAAACTTCAAACAGACAAACCCAAAAATGAGAAAAAAAAATCCGTAGTCTTCTATGAATGAAATTTGAATTACGCGCTTGGAAATACCTTATTTTTATGTACCTTTGCGGCAGATATTGGTTGTGCGGTATTTTACCGTTTTTTAAATAATAGATGGCGAAGTTACGTTTTTTTAGTCTGGCCAGTGGTAGCAGCGGTAATTGTTATTACTTAGGAACCTCTTCTTTCGGTATTTTGATAGACGCCGGAATAGGAGTGCGTCAGATAAAGAAAATATTAAAAGAACGCGGGATTGAATTTGAAAAAATACAGGCCATATTAGTAACCCATGATCACGCGGATCATATAAAGTCTGTAGGTTGTCTTGGAGAAACGCTTAACATTCCCGTATATGCGACGGAACTGGTACATGCCGGAATCCGTAGAAGCCGTTATGTAGAAGAGGTTTTAGTACAATGTCGTCGCGTAGTGGAAAAGGAGATTCCCTTTTTCATACGGGATTTCAAAATTACGGCATTTGAGGCGCCTCACGATAGTAGCGATAATGTTGGCTATTCAATAGAATATGGAGACCGGACGTTTGTTGTCGTAACAGACGTGGGGCATATAACCGATACTGTTCGTAACTATGTTTGTCGGGCAAACCATTTGGTAATTGAGGCAAATTATGATGAAGAGATGCTGCAATCCGGTTCGTATCCGGTCTTTTTAAAGGAACGGGTCTCCAGCCGGTCCGGTCATTTGAGTAATCGTGATGCTGCGGAGTTTCTGGCGACAAATTATACGCCGGCGCTTAAAGATATTTGGTTGTGTCATTTGAGCCGTGATAATAATCATCCGGAATTGGCTTATAAAACAGTTGATCTCCGTTTGTTTCAGGAAGGAATAAGGGTGGGAAAGGACGTGTCGCTTGTAACGCTGAAACGAATGACTCCATCTGAAGTGTATGAGTTTGACGTAAAAGAGGCGGATGGTTTATCATGATCCTTCAACCCGCATTGCAGCAGATCGGCGATATTTTCATAAAGATAACTACTTCTATGATTTTAACGGTGTTGCGGCTAATGGAAACAAACAAATTTGTTTCTCTTTTGAAACCAAAAAGCGGAAAAAGGCTGTCATTGCATTTGCATTTATTGATATAGTTTTCAATAAATTAATACAACTCCCAATAAAGTGGAGTTTTCGGACAGACACTAACTATAAAAACGGCGCTCACTCTGCTATATCAACTCGAACAGGCAACAAAAGAGTTAGTCGCATTTCAAAATAAAATTGAGAATTTGATGGCAGGATACGAACGCAAGTATCTGATAAAGGATGAGTAGTAGAAAGGTGCGACATCTAAAAAAAGATATTTTTTTCACGTTTTGTGCGAAAATTACAAGAAAAAACAGTAACTTTGCAGCGTATTACAAATAATTTATGGGCAATCAAATATACAATCAGATAGTATGTTTCATTTGGGGAATTGCCGATGACTGTCTTTTTAATGTTTATGTGAGAGGTAAATATCGCGATGTGATATTGCCTATGACTGTCATTCGACGGTTGGATGCCGTTTTGGAAGACACCAAAGACGATGTGCTGAAAATGAAAGCGACACTCGACAAGGCAGGTATTGTGAACCAAGACGAGGCATTGTGCAATGTCGCCAAACAGTCGTTTTGCAACAAATCGCCATTCCGACTGAAAGACCTCACAAGCCGTGCTACACCTCAAAAACTGAAAACGGATTTTATCGCTTATCTGGATGGTTTTTCGCCAAATGTGCAGGAAATTCTCGAAAAATTCAAGTTTCGCAACCAGATAGACACACTTGTCGAAGCCGACCGTCTTGGTGCGATAATAGAAAAATTTGTGTCGCCCGCAATCAACGTTTCGCCTGTTCCCGTGCTTAACGATGTAGGCGAAGTGAAACTTCCCGCTCTCGATAATCACACTATGGGGACGATTTTTGAGGAATTGATTCGCCGTTTCAATGAGGAAAACAACGAAGAAGCGGGTGAACACTTTACCCCTCGCGACGTGGTGGAACTTATGGCTGACCTGATTTTTATGCCCATCGCCGACAAAATCAAAGACAACACCTATTCGGTTTATGACGGCGCAAGCGGTACCGGCGGTATGCTGACTGTTTTGCAAGAACGGCTCTTGCTCCTCGCTCAAAAGAAAAACAAAAAAGTTTCAATTCATCTCTTTGGGCAGGAAATCAATCCCGAAACATACGCCATCACAAAAGCCGATATGTTGCTCAAAGGCGACGGCGGCGAAGCCGATCATATCGCGTATGGTTCAACACTTTCTGCCGATGCCTTCTCTCGTCGTCAGTTCGATTTTATGCTTTCCAACCCACCTTATGGCGTTTCGTGGAAAATAGACGCCGAGAAACTTGGAGGCAAAAAAGGAATAACAGATACCCGTTTTGTAACGCAATTTGCCGACGATGCAGAATTTCAGATGATTCCGCGCGTGAGTGACGGACAGTTGCTTTTCTTGCTCAACAATGCGGCGAAGATGAAAGAGACGACCGAACTCGGCAGCCGCATAGCCGAAGTTCACAACGGCTCGTCGCTTTTTACGGGCGACGCAGGGCAGGGCGAAAGCAACGCCCGCCGCTACCTGATTGAACGCGACCTCGTGGAAGCGATTATCGCTTTGCCCGAAAATATGTTTTACAACACGGGTATTGCAACGTATATCTGGATTTTAAGCAACCGCAAGGAAGAACGCCGAAAGGGGAAAATCCAACTGATTGACGCCACCGAACTGAAATTGCCGTTGCGAAAAAATCTCGGAAAGAAAAACTGCGAACTGACCACCGAAATTCGCAAGCAAATTATGGATTTATTCCTTGATTTTAAGGAAACTGAAAACTGTAAGATTTTCAATAACAGCGACTTTGGCTATTGGAAAATTACAGTCCAGCGTCCTTTGCTCGACGACGACGGCAAACTACTAACTGACCGTAAAGGCAACCGGCAGGCAGACCGAGAGTTGACCGACACGGAACAAATTCCACTCAACTACGAAGGCGGGATTAAGGCATTTTTCAAAAAAGAAGTTTTGCCATATGCACCCGACGCTTGGATTGACGAAAAGAAAACGCAAATCGGCTACGAGATAAGTTTCACGAAACATTTCTACAAGCCCGTTCAACTGCGCACACTCTCTGAAATCGTCGCCGATATTCGCACTTTGGAACAGGAAACAGACGGATTATTGGATGAAATATTAAACAGCATATAATCAAAGAGATATGAATGTAGACGGACAACACAGCGACGACTACAGGCAATGGCTGACCGATTTGAAATTGCGCATCCGTCACTCGCAAATCAAAGCGGCTGTTAAGGTGAACACCGAATTGCTTCATCTGTACTGGGATTTGGGTAAGGACATTGCTACCCGACAACTCGACGCCGCATGGGGTAGCGGCTTCTTCGAACAGTTGAGCAGAGACTTGCGCAGCGAGTTCCCGCATTTGAAGGGTTTCTCTGTAGTGAATTTGACCTACTGCAAACGATTTTATTTGTTTTATAGTGAAGATGTTAAAATTTTCCAGCAACTTGCCAGAAAATTGCACCAACCTGGTGAAGAATTTATTCACCAAGTTGGTGAAGAATTACAACCGACAGTTAATCAGCATAATATAATTTTTCGGCAAGTTGCTGAAGAATTTGAGAGCCATCCGATTTCTCAAATCCCGTGGCGTCATCATGTTGAAATCTTTACCAAGTGTAAAACGCTCAAAGAAGCGCTGTTTTACGTACAAAAAACGATAGAAAACGGATGGAGCCGCGCCGTGCTGATGAATTTCATAGAGGCGGATTTGTACGCTGCGCAGGGCAAGGCGCTCACTAACTTTTCGCGCTTACTGCCCGCTCCGCAAAGCGACCTTGCCAACGAAATCATCAAAGACCCATACAACTTCGATTTTATCACCCTGACCGAGCCATACCGTGAGCGCGAACTGGAAGACGCTCTAACAGAGAACATTACTAAGTTTCTCGTCGAACTTGGGCAGGGCTTTGCATACGTCGGGCGGCAGGTACCGGTCAAAATCGGTGATACAGAGCGGTTTATAGACCTACTGTTCTATCATCTGGAACTGCGCTGCTTCGTAGTCATCGAACTGAAAGCCACCAAGTTTGAAGCCGAATATACAGGGAAACTCGGTTTGTACGTTTCCGCCATCAACCATCAGCGCAAGAAGCCGATCGACAATCCAACCCTTGGTATGATTATCTGCAAGACAAAGGATAACATCGAAGTGGAATACTCGCTCGAAAGCAGCAGCCAACCCATAGGCGTTTCGGAGTACAAACTGTCGAAACTCCTCCCCGACAACTACAAATCCGTACTGCCAAGTATCGAAGAGATTGAAGCAGGATTAAAATCAATCAAAAACTGAAAGCAATGAAACCATACCCGAAATATAAAGCAACTAATATCCCTTGGCTGACAGAAGCGCCCGATGATTGGGAAGTGTGGAAAATCAAATATCTGTTTTCTGAAAGGATAGAAAAAGGTTTTCCCGATGAGCCATTGTTAGTCGCTTCGCAAAATATGGGCGTTGTTCCTAAGGAAGTTTATGGGAACAGAACGGTTGAGGCAATGAAAGATTTGCATTTGCTGAAATTAGTCGAAATCGGTGATTTTGTGATTAGTTTGCGTTCATTTCAAGGTGGAATTGAATATGCTTATTATCGTGGAATTATCAGTCCTGCATATACCGTAATGAAACAAAATACATTTATTGATGCAGGATATTTCCGTTATCTTGCTAAATCAAAATTGTTTATTGAACTTTTACAAACTTGCGTAACCGGTATTCGCGAAGGGCAAAACATTGATTATAACAGATTGAAAAACGAATTTATTCCTCTTCCCCCGCTTTCCGTCCAATCCCGCATTGTCAGTTATTTAGACGCCAAAGTATCGTCAATCAACAAACTGATTGAGGCAAAGAAACGGCAGGTGGAGTTGCTCAAAGAGGAACTATATACCTACTTGTTTTCTGAAAAAGGGGATATTGAATCTTTGGGCTATTGGGATAATTGCTTCCCTCAACATTGGGAATCTACAACTGTAAAACGCATATTTCACGAAACTTCCGACAAGGGTTATACAGACAAAGAGTTACTTGCGGTAACACAAGACAGAGGTGTGCTTTATAAAAATGACTGTTCAGAAAACTTTGTTTCGCCAAGTGGGGATTATTCCTCACAAAAACTTGTTTTGCCACACGATTTTATCATTAGTTTGCGCTCTTTTCAGGGTGGAATAGAGGCATCTCTCATTAAGGGTTTAGTTTCGCCTGCTTATACAGTCTTTGCTATGAACGACTATAACGAGTTGTTGTTTATCTATTACAGGTATCTGTTTAAAACAAAACCATTTATTGCTTTCTTAAATACACTTGTTGCAGATACAAGAGATGGGAAAAAGATTGGATTTAAGGAATTTAGAGGTTTTTATATGCCTGTACCACCTGTCAGCCATCTTGAAAAAATCAAAGAATTGTCTTTGCGGTTGGATGTTCTTGTTATACAAGTAGAAAAATACCTGCAATTATTGACAGAGTATAAGATAAGTTTAATAAGTGATGTTGTAACAGGGAAAGTAGAAGTTCAAGAGGTAGCATTACAACAAAAGATTGAGAGCGAGGTTGTTCTGCCGAAAATAATCGAATTAGCGCCCAAGCAAAGCAAGACACACAGCAAAGGTTATGATGATGCCGTAATTTTAGCAACACTTGTCAATGCTTTCGGGACAGAAGAATATCCTTTTACCGCTTTCGATTGTCAAAAATTCCCCTACTTGTTGCATCGGTATATCGAAGGAGTGGCGGCAAATTACAGCAAGTTTGCCGCCGGACCATATAATCCGCTTCTTAAATATCAAACGGCTCGACCTATTGCTTTGAAAAAGAAGTATATTCGTGAACATACAGGGCGTTACAAAGGTTTGGTTACAGACGCAAATGTTCAAGAGGCAGTCGGTTATTTCACGGCTTGGTATGGGAATGAGCCGCTTGAATGGATTAAACAGTTTCGTTTTATATCAAACAGAAAAAATGAATTGGAACTGTTGACAACCGTTGATATGGCAATCGTTGATTTGCAAAATGACAATATGTCTGTTACAATGCAATCTATCAAAGATTTAATCAAAGGCAGCCCTGTTTGGAAAGATAAACTGAAACGCCCAATCTTTTCGGACGACAATATTGAGAGAGCAATCAAATGGAGTTATAAACTGTTTGGAACACAAAATAAGGAAGTCGGAAAAAAATTATGAGTAAAAAATCAATAAGATTCTTTGAGAATAAAGAAGTTCGTGCCATTTGGGACGACGACGGCAACAAATGGTGGTTTAATGTTATTGATATTGTTGCCGTGCTTAACGAGCAGGACGATTATACAAAGGCAAACAACTACTGGCGCTGGTTGAAACGAAAACTAAAATCAGAGAGCAATCAACTTGTGAGCGCCACTCACGGTTTCAGGTTTATTGCAGCAGACGGGAAAATGCGCCTTGCCGATTGCCTTGACAGCGAAGGAATTATGGAACTTGCCAAGAATTTTCCCAATACCAAAGCGATGAAGTTTCTTGATTGGTTTACATACAGCGACAACACCATTGACGGGCAAAGCAAAAAGAAAGCATATACCTTTTGGGAGAGCAATCTGATTGGCAGCGCGGAAGTAGGCAGCGTTAAGGCGCTGCAAAAAATTCACGCCTACATTTTCGGCGGGCTTTACGATTTCGCCGGACAAATCCGCAACAAAAACATCAGCAAAGGCGGATTCACGTTTGCACCCTGCCAGCATTTTCATATCACTTTGCCTACTATTGAACGGATGCCCGAAACCACTTTCGACGAAATTGTGGATAAATACGTGGAAATGAATGTGGCGCACCCTTTTATGGAAGGCAACGGCAGAAGTACGCGAATTTGGCTTGATTTAATATTCAGGCGGAGTTTGAAAAAGTGCATCGATTGGAGCAAAATCAATAAAAACGATTATTTGAGCGCAATGGTTGAAAGCCATACCGACAGCACCAAAATCAGACAACTCTTGCAGGGCGCATTAACCAACAAAATCCACGACCGTGAAATTTTTATGAAAGGTATCGACTATTCTTATTATTACGAGGAAAACTAAAAATGAATACAACAAACGCCAACGAATCCGGCTTTGAAGCCCTGATAGTAAAGTATCTCGTGGAGCATAACGGCTACGAACAGGGCGCAAATGCCGATTATAACCGCGAATACGCGACTGACGAAACGCGACTGTTCCGCTTTCTGACCGAAACGCAACCACGTCAGGTTGAGCAACTTGGCATTACCGACAGCGACCATAAACGCAACGCTTTTCTCATTCGTTTACAGGGCGAGATTGCCAAACGCGGTATTGTTGATGTGTTGCGCAAGGGTATAAAAATCTATCCTGCCAATGTGATAATGTTTTATCAAACACCTTCTGAAAAAAATACGGCAGCAAAAGCGATGTTCGATAAAAATATTTTCACTGTTACACGACAATTGCAATATTCAAAAGACAATACACGTCTTGCGCTCGATTTGTGTATTTTCATCAACGGCTTGCCTGTGATAACCTGCGAACTCAAAAATCAACTGACCAAGCAGGACGTAGAAGATGCTGTATATCAATATAAAACCGATAGAGACCCGAAAGAATTGCTGTTTCAGTTCAAACGCTGTATAGTGCATTTTGCCATTGACGATGCGCAGATAAAATTCTGTACTCGGCTTGCCGGAAAATCCTCGTGGTTTCTGCCCTTCAATCGCGGCTATAACGATGGTGCAGGTAACCCGCCCAATCTCGACGGCATTATGACCGATTATCTTTGGAAAGAAACGCTTACCAAAACTTCGCTTGCCAACATCATCGAAAATTATGCGCAGGTAGTAGAAGAAAAAGACGAAGATACAGGTAAAAAGAAAGAAAAACAGATTTTTCCACGCTATCATCAGTTATCGGTTGTGAGACAATTGCTTGCCGATGTTGCTGAAAAAGGCGTTGGACAGCGGTATCTCATACAGCACAGCGCAGGCAGCGGCAAATCGAATTCTATCGCGTGGTTGGCTCATCAGTTGGTCGGGCTGGAAAAAGGAGGCAACAGTGTGATTGATTCGGTGATAGTTGTAACAGACCGAATAAACCTCGATAAACAGATTGCTGCCACGATAAGACAATTTATGCAGGTATCAAATACTGTTGCAAAGGCAGAAAATTCGGGTGATTTGAAAAAATACATCAAGGAAGGAAAGAAAATCATTATTTCAACGGTACAAAAATTTCCGTTTATCCTTAACGATATTGGCACATCGCACAAGAACAGCCGTTTTGCCATTATCATCGACGAGGCACACAGCAGCCAGAGCGGTAGAATGTCGGCGGCGATGAATACTGCGCTCGGCGGCGATTACGACCCCAACGAAGATACTGAAGACCGCATCATTCGATTGATGGAAGGGCGCAAAATGCTCAACAATGCGAGTTATTTTGCTTTTACAGCAACGCCCAAAAACAAAACATTGGAAATTTTCGGCATACCCGACAAACAATCCGACGGCTCGGCGCGACACCTGCCTTTTCACAACTATTCGATGAAACAGGCTATTGAAGAAGGTTTTATACTTGATGTGCTAAAATATTTTACCCCGATAAAGAGTTACTACAAATTAGCAAAAACAATAGAAGACAACCCGCCGTTCGACAAGAAAAAGGCGCAAAAGAAACTGCGCCGTTTCGTTGAAAGCGACGAGTTTGCCATTGCCACAAAAGCCGATATTATGGTAGAACATTTTCATACAAACGTAATATCAAAAATTGGCAGCACGGCACGTGCAATGGTCGTTACAGGTGGTATTGAGCGGGCTATTGAATATTATTACGCTATCTGTCAGTGTCTTGAAGCAAGGAAAAGTCAATGCAAAGCGATCATTGCTTTCAGCGGCGACAAAGAATATGGCGGACAGATACTTAACGAGGCATCAATCAACGGTTTTGCAAGCAATTTGATTGAGAAAAATTTCAGAAAAGACCCTTATCGCTTTCTTGTTGTGGCAGATAAATTTCAGACAGGATACGACGAGCCGCTTCTGCATACAATGTATGTGGATAAAATTCTTTCCGACATAAAAGCCGTACAGACCTTGTCGCGCCTGAATCGTGCTGCCCCGCAAAAGTTTGATACATTCGTACTTGACTTTGCCAATGAGCCGGACGATATTAAAAAAGCGTTTGAACGCTATTATCGAACAACAATTCTTTCGGGCGAAACCGACCCGAATAAACTCTACGACCTGATTTCCGATATGGAACAGGCACAGGTTTATACTACTGCACAGGTTGAGCAGTTTGTTGAACTTTACCTGAACGGCGCAGAACGTTCGCTGCTCGACCCGATACTCGCTGCTTGTGTCGCTCTTTACAAAGCATTAGACGAAGAAGGGCAGGTTGTATTTAAGAGCGCGGCAAAAGCCTTTGTGCGCACTTATGGTTTTCTTGGGGCAATTTTGCCGTTTGGTAATGTGGAATGGGAAAAACTGTCGATTTTTCTGAATTTGTTGTTGCCTAAACTGCCGTCGCCACAAGAAGAAGACTTGTCAAAAGGAATCTTGGATGCCATAGACCTCGACAGTTACAGAGTAGAGGCACGCACCCGAATTTCCATTCAACTCGAAGATGCGAACGCTACGGTAGAGCCGGCGCCGATTAGTTCGGGCAAAGGCAAAGCAGAACCTGAAATGGATTTACTGACTAACATACTGACAAAATTCAACGAACTGTTTGGTAATATTGAATGGAAAGACGCCGACAATGTGCGCCGTCAGATAGCCGAAATTCCCGCAATGGTGGCGAAAGACGAAAAATATCAAAACGCAGCGCGCAATTCCGACCGCCAAAACGCCCGCATGGAAAGCGACCGAGTGCTTCAACAGGTAATTTTGAGCATTATGGCTGACAATATGGAACTGTTCAAGCAATTCAACGACAATCCCTCGTTCAAAAGATGGCTGGCAGATATGGTGTTTGATGTAACGTATGAGAAGAATTTATGAAAATAGTTGATATAATAGAAGATAAGATTAAAAAAATCCCCGCAGGACATATTTTTGCCTATACCGATTTTGATATTCAGGTTGAAAAGAAAAATACGGTCGTCAAGACATTGAACAATTTTGTGGCAAAAGGGAAAATCGCCAAACTGTCGAAAGGGAAATTCTACAAGCCCGAAACCGGAAAGTTAGGAAAGTTATTACCAACCCAATATCAGGTAGTAAAAGACCTTATCGAAAAAGATGGCAAGTTAATCGGTTATATGACTTGCTATTCCGTATATAACGAATTGCTGCTTACAACACAAGTCGCAAGTATCATTCAGATAGGAACAAACAAATATCGCCGACCGCTGAAACGTGGTAACTATCGTATTTCTTTTGTTTTGCAACCTAATGTGATTACAAAAACAAATTATCGGCTATTACAAATTCTTGACGCAGTGCGATTTGTGCGCAGTATTCCCGCAACGACGGCTGATGAGGCTTGTCGGCGGCTGATTCAGATATTCAAAGAATTATCCCCCGAAGAACAGACAAAAATCGTGAAATTGGCATTGAAATATACCGATTATGTGCGTGCATTATGCGGAGCAATTCTTTCCTTCAACAGCGCCGGTGAATCGCTTATTGCTATTCTCGACAAATCACTTAATGGAGTTACTACGTACAGATTAGGTATCTCTGAAAAGATTTTGCCAACAAAAGAAAGATGGAGGATAATATGAACATACCCGTATTACGTTCTGTCTGCTTTTTACATCCCGCAAACAAGATGCAGAGCGTGATAAATGAAAGAAGATAACAGCGTTTCATCGTATTTATTTTTTATAGAAAAGAAATTGTAAATATGTTACTTTATTACATGTGCCTGCGTATATGTCAGAACTTTTATTGTATATTTGCACTGCTTAAAAAGGGAGAGAGAGCCGTGAATCGTTATTTTATTTACCTTGCTTATAATGGCACGCGTCATTGTGGCTGGCAGAATCAACCTAACGGGATGAGCGTGCAGCAGCGTTTGGAGGAAACTCTTTCAAAAGTGTTGCGTCAGGATATATCAATTGTAGGCGCCGGCCGGACAGATGCAGGAGTCCATGCCCGTATGATGGTCGCTCACTTTGATGTTACGGAGGCGTTGGAAAATACGGCTTTGTTAGTCGGAAAACTTAATAATATGTTATCCAAAGATATTGCAGTATATAAAATTGTTCCTGTGAGAGAAGACGCTCATGCACGTTTTGGCGCTTTATCGCGTACCTATGAGTATCTGCTTTCGGATCAAAAAAAACCGTTCAATTATGAATATATATACAGGACGCCGTTACGGAATATGGATTTTAAGGCTATGAATGAAGCATGCGCCGTTTTATTTGATTATGCTGATTTTACCAGTTTCAGTAAATTGCATACAGACGTTAAGACCAATTATTGTCATATCCGTGAAGCCGGTTGGAAGAAGGTTGGCGATATTTGGGTATTTACAATTAAAGCAGATCGTTTTTTACGAAATATGGTAAGGGCTATAGTCGGGACTTTGTTTGATGTGGGACGAAGTAAAATTTCGATAGATGATTTCCGGAAGATAATAGAAGCAAAGGACCGGCGCATAGCCGGCATGTCCGTTCCACCGGAAGGACTTGCCCTGACTGATATTGAATATCCGAATGATATATTTCTTGAGTCGTAGCCGTGTTTTGGTAACGTTTGCCGCCGGAGCTGTATTTTTTCATGAGAAGAACTTAAAAAGTAAAGATTTTGACCTGTTTTTAGTATTATTAGGAATGATATGCTTATATTTGGGGACGAAATAGATAAATATTATAGTTATGAAAAGGTTTGTTGTTGGTTTATTGTTGTTCTGCTTAGCAACGTGTATAAAGGCGCAAAAAATGGGAGAATTTTTTGTCGGAATGCCGGACGATCCGGTGATGCAGCTGGAAGAGGCGTGGAGAAAAGATCTTATTGATTTATATAAATCGGGAAAGCCTGCCACGCTGGAGAATACAATGCAGGGCAAGTCCACATTATCTAAACTGACGGAGGATTATATGTTGTTACAGTCAACGGAGTATAATACGATCGAGTTGAAACTTCTTCCTCTTGTGAATAATACATATATAATTTGTATGGTAGAAACGGCGTATGCTCCTGTTGCGGATAGTCGCGTTACTTTTTATACAACAGAATGGCAGAGAGTTTCTGCAGACGGCTTATTTACCCCGGTTGCCGAGGAGTGGTTTTGGAATGAGAATCATACGTCATTGGAATTTCTTGATGCGAAGTCCAGGTTGGATATGTATCTGGTGAAATATAGTCTTTCTGCGGAGAAGATGGTTTTAATAGCAGAATATACGACTCCTCAGTATCTTGACGAAGAATATCAGAAGAAAGTGAAGGCTTTTTTGAAAACCGAGCCCAGAGTATATGAATGGAAGTCCGGACGCTTTGAATGAATAATATTTTTGATAATTATTTTTAACAGGAATGAATTCGTTTGTATGCCTTATTAGCATTACCTTTGCAAAGTGGTAGGATATATAAAAATAAAGTAATGAAGAATATTTTTTTATTGTGCGCGTTTATTGTAACCGAAATGTTAAGCGTGCGCGTTTATGCGCAAGCTCCTTATAATGATAGCGAAACGGCAAAGTTGCGTGAATTCCTTTTGCAGGAATCTGCCGAGACCGGCGTTAAAAATTATCAGCAGTTGGGATTGACGCAGATGGATAACATTGATTGGGCTAAGGTGTCGGGATTATCATGGAATAGTTTGACTTATTTATTGGAGCGGGTTAGCTGGGCAGGTAAGAAGCTTTCCGGTCATATGGATTTTAGCGATTTTGCAGATCTCAAATATTTATATTGCAGTTTGAATGATATTAAGTCGGTGGATATAACTAATTCTCCGTCATTATTAAGGTTTGATTTTTATGAAAATGATCTTGCGGCGTTAGATGTAACTACAAACCCTAAATTAGAATATATACGCGTTAGTAATAATAATATCCGTACAATAGATTTGTCGAATAATCCGGATTTGGGTTTCTTTTGTTGTACTAAAAATAAGGTAGAATCGTTGGATTTTTCAAATAAAGAAAAGTTGTATACGGTTTATTGCATCGAAAATAATCTTCATTCTTTAAAAGTGGAAAATTGTATAGAGCTGGAAACGTTACTATGCGGAAGCAATCGCTTGACAAGTCTTAACTTATACAATTTGCCGTTCTTAAAATCATTTTCCTGCGCTTATAATAAGCTGACGGATTTACAATTTTATAATTGCAAATCTATGAATGAGATCTTATGTAATAATAATGAGTTAGCTTCATTGGATGTTTCTTCATGCGAGAACTTGTCCATACTGAATTGTAATAATAATCGATTGACGTCGTTGGAATTTGACGGTTGCGCAGCTCTAACTTCGTTGTATTGCGAGAGTAATTTGCTTGATTGTCTGGATGTTTCTAATCTTCCATCGCTATCGGAATTATCCTGTAAGAATAATAACCTTTCATTTTCAACATTACCGCCTGCGACGGAACAGTTGGTTTCTTATTCTTATTCGCCTCAGAATTATGTTGCACTGGAATGTAAATATGACAGTATTGATTTAAGTGGCGCCTATATGGTAAATAATAGCGTTTCCAGATATTCGTGGTATTTTAATTATACCATTGTATCCCCTTCGGAAAGCGACAAAGGTCTTTTTGCTTTTGATGCATCCTACATAGGAGAAACTTTTATCTGTAGAGTACTGAATAACGCTTTGCCTAAGCTGGTTATGCATTATGATGTGACATTTACCCGGGGGAATGAGACGAATAATGTGAATCCGGAAAGTCGTATATCTTCCGTTTATGCTAGCCGGGGGTATATTCATGTGATGACGGTCTTGCCTGCCGAGGTCAAAGTATATTCGTTACAAGGAGTATTGCTGATGATGAAAAATGTAGATGAAGGGCATACGGATATACCTTTTGAACGTGGGATCTATGTGGTTGTTGTGGATGATAAGGTTTGTTATAAGCTGATAGTCAGGTAGTATGATAGTGGCATAGTATTTGTAATAGATCCTGTGAGATTACGAAAAACGAATAAACGGAAAGAATTTCAATTATGATGAAGAATAATTATACAAAAAGACTTGTTGATGTTATAGAATATAGCCGTGAAGAAGCCTCAAGACTTCAGAACAGTTATATTGGAACAGAACATCTGATGTTGGGCATTATCCGTGAAGGAGAAGGTATGGCATGCCGGATATTGCGCGCCATGGATGTTGATATGTCTGAACTGAAGAGAATTATAGAAAATGAAGTACGTAATGTTACGGATACGACGGCGAATACTTCATTGAATGATATTGTAATAAGCAAGACCGCCGAGCATATATTGCGCTTAAGTATGCTTGAATCGCGCCAATTGAGGAATATTCAAACAGGGACCGAACATCTGTTATTATCTCTTCTTAAAGAAAAGTTTAATGTTGTTATGGAATTTCTGGAAAGTAAAGGCGTGAGTTATCAGGTTGTTTATGATTGGATTACCGAGGACGGCCTGACGGATGAATTATCAAAGGATGCGCTGAAGCAGTCGAAAGAATATTATGAAGATATAAGCGACGGATATACCGACAATGAGGATGACGAGGAGGATGACGAGGTATTTAATCCGTCTTCGCGCAAGAGTTCTTCCGGTTCGGCTGCAGGAGGAAGCGCTGCGCAGGCGACGAAAGCGTCTTCGGATACTCCTGTGATCGATAATTTCGGAATAGATCTGACGCGCGCAGCGGCAGAAAGCCGTCTTGACCCTATTGTCGGACGCGAAAAAGAAATAGAACGTCTGGCGCAGATATTAAGTCGCCGAAAAAAGAATAATCCGATTCTTATCGGCGAGCCAGGAGTTGGAAAGTCTGCCATCGTTGAAGGATTGGCTTTACGTATTGTTCAGCATAAAATATCGCGCGTATTGTTTGATAAGCGTGTGATAAATCTGGATATGGCGGCGATTGTCGCGGGAACAAAATACCGCGGACAATTTGAGGAAAGGATAAAAGCGATACTGAATGAAATGACAAAGAATCCGCACATTATCCTGTTCATCGATGAAATTCACACAATCGTGGGCGCAGGTTCCGCTTCCGGTTCTATGGATGCGGCAAATATGCTGAAGCCGGCGCTGGCTCGTGGCGAGATACAGTGTATAGGCGCTACGACATTAGATGAATACCGTAAGAATATAGAGAAAGACGGGGCTTTGGAGCGTCGTTTCCAAAAAGTGCTTGTAGATCCTACTACGGCGGAAGAAACTTTGCAGATACTTCATAACATAAAAGAACGTTATGAAGATCATCATAACACCCGCTATACGGAAGGCGCGTTAGAAGCATGCGTTAAGTTGACGGAACGTTATATCAGCGACCGGAACTTCCCGGATAAGGCGATAGATGCTCTGGACGAAGCCGGATCGCGTATGCATATTTCCAATATTGTAGTTCCGCCCTATATAGAAGAGTTGGAAAGACAGATCGAATCTGTAAAAGAAGAGAAAAAAACGGCTGTAAAGTCACAGAATTTTGAACTGGCCGCAAGTTTTCGCGACAAAGAACGTCAGTTGTTGTCAGAGTTGGACGTCGCCAAAGAAAAATGGGAAAAAGAGATGCAGGAACATCGCGAGACCGTTGATGAAGATAAGGTTGCCGAGGTGGTGGCCATGATGTCCGGAGTGCCCGTGCAACGTATTGCTAAGACGGAGAATGTACGTTTGCTTGAAATGGAAGATATCCTGAAGAATAAAGTAATAGGACAGGATGACGCTGTGCGTAAGATCGTAAAAGCAATTCAGCGAAACCGTATCGGTCTGAAAGATCCGAATAAACCGATCGGAACGTTTATGTTCCTTGGTCCTACCGGCGTAGGTAAAACATATCTCACAAAAGTGTTGGCCGAATGTATGTTTGGCTCTGCCGATTCCCTGATACGTATCGATATGAGCGAATATCTCGAAAAATTTGCCGTGTCGCGTCTTATCGGTGCGCCTCCCGGATATGTGGGCTATGAAGAAGGCGGACAATTGACGGAAAAAGTTCGTCGCCGTCCGTATTCAATCATATTGCTTGATGAAATGGAGAAAGCGCATCCGGATGTATTCAACCTGTTGCTGCAGGTTCTTGATGAAGGTCGCTTGACCGATAGTCTCGGTCGTCGTATTGATTTCAAGAATACAATCCTGATAATGACGTCAAATATAGGTACAAGGCAGTTGAAAGATTTCGGGCGAGGTATCGGATTCCAGCCGCAGGGGAGTGGCGACGCGGATAAAGGCTTTACAAATAGAGTGATACAGAAAGCGTTGAACAAAGCCTTTGCTCCGGAATTTCTGAACCGTGTGGATGATATTGTGATCTTTGATCCGCTTGAAAAAGAATCGATTAATAAGATTATAGATATTGAGCTTAAGAAAGTTTTCGAAAGAATAGATCAGATTGGTTATGATATAAAACTGACAGATGTCGCCAAAGACTTTATCGCATCGAAGGGTTATGATATTCAATTTGGCGCGCGTCCATTGAAGCGCGCTATTCGGAAATATATCGAAGACGAATTGGCAGATATTATTATTCGTGAAGAAGTGAAAGAAGGGGATGAAGTCTTGCTCGATTATGACAAAGAAAATGGTAAAATTGTGCATATGGTATCTCGGAAAGAATCGTAAAATAGTTATGATATAGCGACAAAATGTCAGATGCGTGGCGTCTGGCATTTTTTTTGCTTTCAAGAGGATGGAAAAATTAATCTTAAACAAAAAAATATGACAAAAGAAGAAAAAAAACAAGGTAGTATCGGGGTCACGAGCGAGAATATATTCCCGATCATTAAGAAATTTTTATATAGCGATCACGATATTTTTCTGCGTGAGGTAGTTTCTAATGCTGTCGATGCGACGCAAAAATTGAAAACGCTTTCTTCGGTTGGCGAGTTTAAAGGCGAACTTGGCGATATGTCGATACGTATACGCATTGATGGAAAGAAACTTATTATTTCGGACAGAGGCGTCGGTATGACTGCCGGGGAAATAGATAAATATATCAATCAGATCGCTTTTTCCGGAGCGGAAGAGTTTGTTAATAAATATAAGAATGATGCGGCTTCCATCATAGGACACTTCGGTCTGGGGTTCTACTCTTCGTTTATGGTTGCAAAAAGAGTGGAAATTGTAACTAAATCGTATCGTGATGACGCCGTTGCTATGAAATGGAGTTGTGAAGGTACTCCCGAATATGAAATGGCGGAAACAAAAAAGGACGATCGCGGTACGGATATCATTCTTTATATAGACGATGAAAACAAAATTTTTCTTGAGAAAGATAAGATCGCGGAGTTACTGAAAAAATATTGCCGTTTCCTTCCTGTGCCTATTGTTTTCGGTAAGAAACAGGAATGGAAAGACGGCAAGTACGCGGATACGGATGAAGATAATGTAGTAAATAACACGACGCCTGCGTGGACGCGTAAGCCGAGCGAACTAAAAGATGAAGATTATAAGGCCTTTTACCGGGAACTCTACCCGATGAGCGAAGAACCCTTGTTCTGGATACACCTGAATGTCGATTATCCGTTTAACTTAACGGGAATCTTGTATTTTCCGCGTATAAGAACGAATATGGATATTCACAAGAATAAGATACAACTGTATTGTAATCAGGTGTTTGTAACGGATTCGGTAGAAGGGATTGTCCCGGAGTTTATGACATTGCTACATGGCGTATTGGATTCTCCGGATATACCGCTTAACGTATCCCGATCATATCTGCAAAATGATCAGAATGTAAAAAAGATATCCGCACATATAACCAAAAAGGTTGCCGACCGTCTGGAAGAAATATTTAAAAATGACCGGACACAGTTTGAAAATAAATGGGATGATCTGAAAATATTTATCCAGTATGGAATGCTCTGCGACGAGAAGTTTTACGAACGCGCCGTCAAGTTTGATTTGTTGAAAGATGTAGACGGTAAATATTTTACGCTGGACGAGTATAAGAAACTGATAGAAGGCGCCCAGACGGATAAAGACGGTATACTTGTGTACCTTTATTCTACAAGTCCGAACGACCAGTATAGTTATATACAAGCGGCAAAAGACAAAGGTTATAATGTGCTGCTGTTTGACGGACAATTGGATATACCAATAGTCGGCCAGTTGGAGCAGAAATTTGAGAAAACTCGTTATGTAAGGGTTGATAGCGATACGGTCGGTAATATGATCCGTCAGGATGACGTACAAGCCGTGAACCTCGGCGAAGATCAGAAGAGCGCTTTGCAGGAAGTATTCAAGAGCCAGATTCCGGTAGTGGAAAAAACGGATTTTATTGTTTCGTTTGAAGCGCTTGGCGCGGAATCGAATCCGGTTATGCTGACGCAGAGCGAGTATATGCGTCGTATGCGCGATATGGCCGCTATACAGCCCGGAATGTCGTTTTATGGAGAGATTCCCGATAGTTATAACCTTGTTCTCAATACGGACCACAAGCTTGTAAAGAAAGTGTTGGAAGACGAGGAGAAAGCCTGCGCCGACAAAGTGAAACCTGTGCTTGACGATCTGAAAGGATGGGAAGCGCGTCAGAAGGATCTTCGTGACGCTCAGAACAAAAAGAAGCCGGAAGAAGTGACGGAAGCGGAAAAGGAAGATATGACGAATACAAACGCGAAACTGGATGAGTTACGTCGGCAGCGCAGTCGGATTTTCGCCGATTATGCGAAAGGTAATCGGCTGGTAAATCAGCTTATTGATCTTGCTTTGCTAAGTAATGGTATGCTGAAAGGGGAATCCCTGAGCCGCTTTATAAAACGCAGCGCTGAAATGATCGGTTGATACGGAGAAGTATAGACGCCTGTTTTATAAATACAGGATAGACTTGATGGAAGGTTATGCGGGCAAAATGCCTGTGTAACCTTTTTTTTTGTGATATTTGATGGAATTAAGGAAATCTTCGTATCTTTACACTTTAAATGACGACTATTAATTTGGATAAATATATGTCAGACAGTGTAGTAATCATTCCGACTTATAACGAAAAGGAAAATATTGAAAATATAATCCGCGCCGTATTTGGTTTGGAAAAGCCTTTTAATATACTTGTTATAGATGATGGCTCTCCTGATGGTACCGCCGGTATTGTCAGACGATTGCAGCAGGAGTTTGCGGATCGTTTGTTCCTTGTCGAACGTTCCGGGAAACAAGGGCTTGGCGCCGCTTATATCTGCGGTTTTAAATGGGCGCTTGAACGCAAATATGATTTTATATTTGAAATGGACGCTGATTTCAGTCATAATCCGAATGATTTGCCGAAGCTTTATGCCGCTTGTGCGGAGCAGGGAGCGGATGTGGCGATCGGCTCGCGTTATATTAATGGCGTAAATGTTGTAAACTGGCCTCTCGGACGCGTGATGATGTCGTATTATGCATCCGTATATGTACGCTTTGTGACAGGAATGAAAATAAAGGATACGACTGCCGGATTTAAATGTTACAGACGTCTTGTGCTTGAAACGATCGAACTTGATAAAATTCATTTTAAGGGATATGCTTTCCAGATAGAAATGAAATTTACAGCTTATAAATGCGGATTTAAATTAGTTGAGATACCTATTGTTTTTGTAAATCGTGTGCTGGGCACGTCAAAAATGAATACATCCATATTCGGAGAGGCGCTGTTTGGCGTATTGCGTCTTAAATGGCGGAGTTTTATCCGTCAATATCCGAAAGCCGCAGATCGGCCCGGTTGACGGCGCGCCATTCGTAATTCAATTAACCGGAAATTTCGTATTTCTATTTTAATTATAAAAAATGGGAACGTTAATCAGGAATGCATTGATAATAAACGAAGGGCGTTCGTTTAAAGGTTCCGTATGGATTGACGGCAAATATATATCGTCGGTATATGAAGGCGACGATCTTCCGGCGGAATTGTTGCGGGATGCAAGAATAATAGACGCTTCCGGTAAATGGTTATTGCCGGGAGTAATCGATGACCAGGTTCATTTTCGCGAGCCGGGACTGACGTCCAAGGGCGACATCTGGAGCGAGAGCCGCGCTGCTGTTGCAGGCGGCGTTACAACCTACATGGATATGCCGAATACGAATCCCCAAACTACCACTCTGGAAGATCTGGAATGGAAGTTTCAACGTGCGGCTGAAATGTCGATAGCTAACTATTCGTTTTTTTTTGGCGGAACGAATGATAATGCCGACCTTATATCGAGGCTCGACCGTAAACGTGTACCGGGAATAAAGCTTTTTCTCGGTTCTTCAACAGGAAATATGCTTGTTGATAAAGAAGACGCCTTGCGTCGTTTTTTCGGAGAAACAGATATGCTGATAGCTGTTCATGCGGAAAAAGAAGATATCATCCGTAGAAATAAAGCGTATTATATTTCCATGTACGGAGAAAACCCGGATATATCTTTTCATTCGAAGATACGCAGCGCCGAGGCTTGTTATGCTTCGTCGTCCGAGGCGGTAGCGCTGGCGAAAAAACTCGGAACGCGTTTACACCTGTTTCATTTGTCAACGGAAAAGGAGTTGGCGTTACTCGACAGGGGACCTTTGAATGAACGGAAGATCACCGGCGAAGCCTGTGTGCATCATCTTTGGTTTTGCGACGATGATTATAAAAAATTCGGTAATCGTATCAAATGGAATCCGTCTATAAAAACGAAATCCGATCGTAATGCTTTGCGTGATGCGCTGAATAATAATATAATCTCAGTTGTGGCAACAGATCATGCGCCTCATCTGCTTTCCGAAAAAGAGGGTTCTTGTCTGACTGCGGCGTCAGGAGGTCCGCTGGTTCAGCATTCATTGCCGGCAATGCTGGAGATGGCTGCCGACAGAATCTTTACAAAGGAGAAAGTGGCGGAAAAGATGGCGCACCACCCGGCGGAATTATATGGAATAGACAGGCGCGGATATGTTCGTGAAGGATATTATGCGGATCTGGTGTTAATCGATCCGGATAAACCTGTTACGGTAACAAAAGAGAATATATTGTATAAATGCGGATGGTCTCCGTTTGAAGGGTATACCTTCCGCCATTCTGTATATAGGACATGGGTGAATGGAAAAGAAGTCTATGCGGAGGATGGAATCGTTGACGAATCTACAGGTATGGAGATCAGATACAAATGAAAGAGAGCATTGTTTGTGATTTGCATATGTTAAAATCGAGCTTTTTTTTAAAAAAAATGGGTTCAAATGTAAAAAACCTCCAAAAACATGTTTTATAATATAAAAAAAAAGTTGCAGGGGCGTCAAAATATGCTCACCTTTGCATCGATAACCTAAACAATCTTTTTGCCTTAGAGACTAATACCTATTAAAACCTGTAAAAAGAGAGCCTTTTGAGAAAAAGTCTCTCTTTTGCCTTTTAAGTAACGAAAAATAAACAAGGTACACGAAGTTTTTTGCTTTTTGTTTCGTTAAAAATGCATGGCCGATTAGTTAAAAATACGCAACTTGGCCCGGAAGCACAATCCGACAAAGGCTTACGATAATGTCTTGGGATTAATATTTTCTTTTTCGATATCTTTGAAGTAATTGTATGTGCCAACTTTAATTTCTGCACATGCCGCTTCATCGCAAACAATAATGCACTTGGGGTGCAATTGCAATGCGGTTATTGTCCACATCTGATTGATACTGCCTTCAATCGCCTGTTGAAGCGCCCGGGCTTTGTTATGACCATTCACAACGATAAGCGTTTCTTTGGCGTCCATCACTGTTCCTACGCCAACCGTCAATGCCGTTTTCGGAACTTTATTTACATCGCCCCCGAAGAAGCGGGAATTTGCAATTATCGTATCGGTCGTAAGGGATTTTATGCGGGTGCGGGAAGACAAGGAGGAGGCGGGTTCGTTGAACGCAATATGTCCGTCCGGACCTATACCTCCAAGGAATAAGTCAATGCCTCCGACTTTTTTTATACGTTCTTCGTAATTGATGCATTCTGCTTCCGGATTCCGGGCGTTTCCGTTTAGAATATTTACGTTTTTTTCTTGTATATCAATGTGATTAAAGAAATTATTCCACATGAAAGAATGGTAGCTTTCCGGATGATCTTTGGGTATTCCTACATATTCGTCCATGTTAAAAGTAATTACATTTTTGAAAGATATAGTTCCTTTCTTATTTAATTTTATAAGTTCTTTGTATATTCCCAGCGGAGAAGAACCGGTAGGCAGACCAAGTACAAACGGCTTTTTTACAGTCGGTTTTGCATTGTTGATTTTAGCGGCAATATAATATGCCGCCCATTTGGATAGCGTTTCGTAGTTAGGTTCAATTATGACTCTCATCGTTATTATTTATAAGTTTAAAGTTTTCCCTGTATACCATGTTGTTTGTTCGTTGGCTGATTTTTGCCGGATTTATTGCAGACGTTCAGCCATCGCTTTTCCGAGTGCAATACATTGTTCATCCGTGCGGATATTTTGTTTTTGTTCGACAGGGGCGCCGACAATTTCCCATTTCATCGTTTCTCCGAAAGCGGCTAACCGTTTTACGGCCGCCCCCGCCCATGTAAATGAACCGAAGTATCCGAATAAACGTCCTTTGATTTCACGTAATTCTATCTTGTCTAGCAGAGAATCAATCTCGGGAAACAGCTGATTGCCGTATGTCGGACTACCGATGATAACGCCTTTATAATTAAATATATCACGTAATATGTAAGACGAATGGCAGTTGCTTACATTGTGCATCTTTATTTCCCGAACGCCTCCGTCCGATAAGGCGGATGCTATTGTTTCGGCCATTTGTTCGGTATGCCCGTACATGCTTCCATAGATAAGCGTTACGCCGTTAAGTCCTTCATAGCGGCTTAGCCTGTCGTAGGTTTCTATTGCTTTTGTTTTTTGTTCGTTCCATATCGGACCATGTGTAGAGCAAATCATCTGTATATCCGCATCCGCCAGTTTTTGTAAAGCTTTCTGCACGGGATTACCATATTTGCCGACAATATTAGAGTAATACCGGATCATCTCATTCCAATACCGGCTCGTGTTCATATCCTTGTCGACGATTCCCCCGTCCAATGTCCCAAATGTCCCGAATGCATCAGCCGAAAAAAGTATTTTATCCGTTTCGTCGTAGGTAAACATCACTTCCGGCCAGTGTACCATTGGCGCTGTATAGAATTTGAATTTATGAGATCCGGCGTCGAGTATATCTCCGTCTTTCACTTCATATAAGCCATCGGTTATGTTGTAGTATCCTGCGAGCATGCCGAATGTCAACTTATTTCCGATAATCCGGATATCCGGATATTTCTCGCGTAATAAACGGATGCTTCCCGAATGATCCGGTTCCATATGATTGATTATAAGATAATCGATGGCGCGTCCGTTTAATGTCCGGTCAATCTTTTCGAAAAATAATTCCGAATAACAGAGATCAACGGTGTCGATAAGTATATTTTTGTTTCCGGTAATCAGGTATGAGTTGTAAGAAATGCCATGAGGTAATGGCCATAGATTTTCAAACAGTTTTTTCTGACGGTCGTTTACTCCTGCGTAATAAATATTATCTGCAATTCGTTTCATTTTGTGTTTTTTGTCTGAATTATTTTTTATTAGAGTTTTGTTTATTCATGTGTACATTATTTATTTTTTAACGCTTCGCTAAAAGACCGTTGGTTCATGTTCGTTTCATGTGTACAGCGTTCTTTTTCAACGCTCTCCAAACAAAGTATATACCCGTCAGTACAAACGGAATGCTGAGTAGTTGTCCCATATTCAGCGCCATGCCTTCTTCGAAGGCTTCCTGATCGTTTTTCATGAATTCAATAACGAAGCGTGACGTGAAGATGCAAATCATGAAAATTCCGAAAATGAGTCCTTCTTTTTTCCATGCATCTTTCTTGAAGTAAAGCCACATACACAGGGCAAACGTTATTAAATAACATAGCGCTTCATATAGCTGAGTCGGATGACTGGGAGCCGAGAATACCGGTTCTGCGCCTTGCCTCCATGCATGCAGATTTTTGATGAAGCGGAAGCCCCATGGAAGGTCGGTCGGATGGCCATAAACCTCATGGTTCATAAGGTTGCCAAACCGAATCAACGCCGCAACCAGACCTGTCGGCGTGACAAGCTTGTCAAATGTCCATAGCATGCTTTTACAGGCGACTTTTCTCGAATAGAAACAGATTGCGATAATTATACCCAGTACGCCTCCGTGGCTTGCCAGTCCTCCTTCCCAGACCTTCAGTATTTCTACCGGATGAGAAAGATAGTCTCCAGGAGCATAGAAGAGGCAGTGACCAAGTCGTGCGCCGACTACTGTTCCGATAAGCGTATAATATAATAGCGGATCAAGCCATTTGGGATTGATTTTTTCGCGTTTCCACATTCGCTCCACAATTTTATATCCGATGGCGAACCCGATGATAAACATGAGCGCATACCAGCGGATTTCTTTTGTTCCTATGGAAAATATGACCGGATCTGCGGTCCAGGTGATTTCTAATAAAGACATATTTCTATACTAATTGTTTAATGAGGTCTTCTGTTTCTCCGTAAAGCATATGGATTACCGGAATTTCAATCATTGTATATGCTCCCGGCTGTTGTTTTGTCGAGGCGCGCGCTACAGCTACCAGTATTTGCGCCGTCAAGGCCGGATTATTTATTTTCATATCAAACTCTATCAGTTGATTTTGTGTTTTTCCGGATACCCCTTTGCGGATAAGTTTTACTCCATGCCCCATATCTAACAGATTATCAACAGAATCGACCTGTATTACATGGGTTTCATCATGTGCAAAATAATCATCTTTTTTGATTTCCGCCGCTACTGCGGCAAATTTGTGGCCTTTTTCAACTTCTATGTATACCATACGGCGATGAATGCCGGTTCCTAAAGGAATAGTCATACTTAAAGCCGCTTTGACGCCCGTTATTGCCTTGACGGCAACCGTATGTCCCATGCTCATTCCCGGTCCGAAGTTTGTGTATGTAATACCTTTTGGAATCATCGCTTCGAGAAGGGCGCGTACAACAGAATCGCTACCCGGATCCCATCCGGCGGCAACAATGGATACGGCTTTGTTTTTCTTTGCTTCTTTGTCAAGGTTGCGGCGCAGGTCCACGATCCGGCCATGTATGTCAAAACTGTCAACCGTATTTATCCCTAAAGCCAGCGCTTCTTTGGCAAACTTTTCGACCTGACGCGTCGGGGTGGCAAGTATGGCAACATCTGTTTTTTTTAGTTTTGAAATGCCGTCGGTTACAGTATAAGGTTTTAATTCCGCAGGAATGTCTTTCACGTTGCGGCGTACAACTCCTGCCACTTCAAAATCTGCAGAAGCTTCCAGCGCTTCCAGAACATATTTTCCAATATTTCCATATCCCACAATTGCTGCTCTTATCTTCTTCATACGCTTAATGTTTTAATTTGATGTTTATGTTTTATGCATTTTAAGAGATGCAAAAATAATAATTATTACCCGATCTGCAAGTTTGTTGCGGAATTATTTTTATTCGGATTTTGTAGTTATCGGTCTGATTTTTATCTTTACATGATCAATTTCAAAATTTCTTATGTCACATTTAAAAATTCATATATTAGGTTGCGGTTCTGCAACGCCGACTCTCCGTCATGCTCCGACAGCCCAGATCGTTGATTTGCGGGATAAACTGTACCTGATAGACTGCGGCGAGGGGACGCAGCTTCAGATGCGTCGTTATAAAGTGCGCTTTAACAGGCTTAACCATATCTTTATTTCTCATATGCATGGAGACCATTGTTTCGGATTGCCGGGATTGATCTCTACGCTTGGAATGCTTGGCAGAAGAGGTGAATTAACGATTCACGGGCCTGCCGGCGTAGAATCTTTCATGTCTCCCGTTTTATCGCAATTCGGCAGGGAACTACCCTATAAAGTGCATTTTAATGTTATTGATCCGCAAAAAGGCGAGATGATCATGGAAGATCGCTCATTGGAAGTCCATTCAATTCCTCTTAAGCATCGAATTCCTACCTGTGGTTTTTTGTTTTCGGAGAAATTGCGGGAGCCTCATATTTTACGTGAGATGATCGATTTTTATCATGTGCCTTTAAAAGAAATCGCAAATATAAAACAAGGCAAGGATTATATGACAGAGGATGGGACTATAATACCTTATACGCGGTTTACCCGTCCGGCAGATACTCCGAAACGTTATGCTTATTGCTCTGATACAGCATTTTCGCCTTCAATTATACCTTATATAGAAGGAGTTGATTGTTTGTATCATGAGGCTACATTCCTGGAAAAAGACATGCCGCGTGCGAAAGAGACATTTCATTCTACGGCGCGGCAGGCGGCGGAGATAGCTTTGCGCGCCGGAGTAAAGCGCCTGATATTGGGGCATTACTCTGCCCGGTATGAAGAATTAAACGGCTTTATGGAAGAAGCCGGATCCGTTTTTGCGAATGTTGTTTTATCGGAAGAGGGGAAGGAGATAATCGTTTGATATTTAAGGCCTCTACTTTACAACGGCAATTTTTGCAACTACGCTTTCCGAAGCGTCGGATGTTGTCGCAAGAACAAGGTATACGCCTGTTGCGACACGGTTTCCGTTGCTGCTACGACAGTTCCATACAAGTTGGTTTCCGATGGCGCGTCCCTGGTATATCAGGTTTCCGTTTATATCCGTTATTTTTACGTTTGCATTGTTTGTCAGGCCGGTAATGGTCGCTTTGTCGTCGTATTCCGGGCGGACGGGATTGGGAAAGGCATATACATCAGAAAATGGGGTTGTTCCACTTATAACTCCGCTGCTGAATGAAACAAGTCCCTTACTGGTTCCGAAAAAAACTTCTCCTGTTTGATTGTTTATTGCAATACTGGTTATCGTGTTTGACAATAAAGGAGAATTGTCCGTATTGAAATTGTAGATTGTTTCAGAGCCATCTTCGTTTATGAGAAAAACTCCCTGACTACCGGTTCCGATCCATTTCTGGTTGTCTGCATCGACGGCAATTGCAGTGACTGATTCTCCGCTCAGGAAATAAGCCTCGCCGTCGCGTACAAGACGCGAGCAGGTCAATTGCTCCGGTTTGTCAATGGCGCGCGAAGGCGTGGTACATTTTAACGGTCCGATATTTGTCCCTATCCATATGGCGCCATTCCGGTCTTCCGCCATACAAAGAAATTCACCGGGCGTGATAGATGCTCCTATACTACTCTGGGCGTCTTTAAATGAACTGAAAAAATTACATATATCATCGGATTGGTCGTCTATGGTTCCGTTATCATTAATAACTGCAATTCCTGCATTATTATATGGAATGTTTACCCACTTGTGACCTTTGGACGTAATGAGTATTTTGTCTAACTTATCAGCATTATTAAGAGGAGAATAATATAGGGAAGTCCACTCTCCATTTGCTTTTAAAACATTGATCGCATTTGTGGTAAGACAGTTTGTTACCCACAGATTTTTTTTGTCGTCAAAACAAACGCTTCCTATACGGACATAAATTGGAGAATTATCGCTATCATACGTTGCCTTTAAAGTACTGTTGTTCATATTGTAAAGGTTTACAAATTCATTGTTTTCAAGCTCAATGACGCCTTCTCCGTATGTAGCAATGTAATAATGATTTTCGTCATCCGGGTCAACCGCAACGCCCATATAGTCCATGCTTTCAACGCCGATCAACTTTCTGATTTCATTGTTGGCTATCGATTCGTCGAAATTATTCCATTCTTTGTTTTCATAAATCATCAACGTTCCGGGTCTACCTGAACGACTGAGCATTCGATCTCCTCCTGTGATAAGTAATTTGCCGTTGTGAAAAGTCATAAATGCGTCATAATTACGTTTGGGACTGTTTATGACTATGTCCGAGACAAATTTAGCGAAGTTGTTATTACCGTCTTTTTGTATGCCGATGAGACCATTGGTTCTTGATGCAATCCAGTATTTTCCGTCTTCTTTTAATGATACGGCGTCGTCTATCATTCCTATATACAGGTAGATGAAATTGTTGATGTCGGAATAAATATACAGATGATCAGCCGTGTATGCCAGGAGTTCTTTGTTTTGAACGGTTATATCTTTTATGTACGATTGATTTATCAACGTTTTTATTTCTCCTTCGGACGTCTCACAATAAATACCGTTGTTTTTAACGCAAAAAACGAATGTATTCTGAAAAATACATATACGGGTGATTTCGTTTTCATTAAAACTTTCAGTATTTAACTTTTTTTCTTTCCAGACGCTTTTGTCGAGAAGATTATCTTTCATTGAAGCATTTATTAATCCTTCTGTTGCTGAGGCATAAATCGAATCCCCCAATATACAGACAGAATTTACAATCTTATCCAATTTGTAAGTATCCAGTATTTCCTGTTTGTCGAGATTCATTACCAGGATCCCAAAATCAGTTGAAAAATAAGCTAAATGATTATAAAAATAGACGTCGTTAACGGTTTTACTTTGCACATTTGACGAGTTTTTAAGATGCGGTATGTTTTTAAATCCGTCTCCATTATACAGATCAATATTTCCGTTACTGTAAACAATTACCAGTGTGTGCATGTCAGGACCATACTTAATCAGGCTGATATCCGTATCGCTTAGTCCGTTTTGCTTTGAATACAAAAATATTTCCCCGTCATTTTTCCCGTAACTGTATAAAGCGCCGTTTGCCAGCACAAAAACACGTTCATTTGTTTCTGCGACATTTGTTGTTTCGTAATAAGCAAGATATGTATTCCAGTTCTTATTATTTTGCGCTTCCGACAATTGAGTAAAAAGTACCGAAACAATAGCTGTTATAAAATATTTGAAGTTCATAAAATTATTAATATTTAGGATTTTAAATGATAAATGAGGAACGTTTCCCATGGTTGTCAGCGCACGGATTTAAGCCGTTCGGCGAATTTACGTGCAGCAATGGCGCGGTGACTTATTTTATTCTTTATATCCGCCCCTAATTCTGCAAATGTCTCATTATAGCCATCCGGCACAAATACGGGATCATAACCAAAGCCTGTCTTACCACGTTTATCTTCTATTATTTGTCCGTTAATAACGCCTTCGAAAAACTCATTTTTATTGTCTATGATCAATGCTATCACTGTACGGAAACGCGCTTTCCGGTTTTGTTCACTTTCAAGTGCGCGGAGTAGCTTTTCCATGTTAGCGTTTGCGTCATGCGCATCGCCGGCATAACGCGCCGAACGCACTCCGGGTTCGCCGTTTAGAGCCTCTACCTCTAAACCCGTGTCGTCGGCAAAACAATCATAACCGAAGTGTTCCTTTACATATTTTGCTTTCTGTAATGCATTACCTTCCAACGTATTTTCCGTTTCCGGAATATCGTCATGACAACCTATATCGGAAAGGCCTACGATACGAATCTCACCGGAAACAATTGCGCGTACTTCTTCCAGTTTATGAGCGTTGTTTGTTGCAAAAACAATCGTTTTCATTCATTTATAGTTTAATACAAGAGATGCGAAACTATGAATACAGAACGGAAAAAGATGATTAAAATTGTTTTGTGCGAAAAGTCTTTTTCACTTTATGATTTTGCGCGAGTGATTTTATGCCGTTATGTTTTTATTTGTTCGAAACCTTCTCCATATACTCCCTGTACGTTCCCTTGCGATATAAATGCCTGGTTATCTATGTTTTTTATCATGCGAAAGATCATCGCGCTTTCTTTCTTTTTCGCCAGCAGGACGATCACTTTTACCGGTTGTTTGGAATAGCCCCCTTCTCCATTAAGGATGGTACATCCTCTTTCTAAGTCTTTTATGATTGATTCGACGATTTTTTCGTGTTTTTTTGAGAAGATAAAAAATTGGACTGATTGATTGTTTGCATTCAAAACACGGTCGAGAATATACAGTTCGGTAAACATGATTACATATCCGAAAACAATTTTATCTATATCATGGAAAATCAGATATGAGCATGCGATTATAATAAAATCACAATATAATAATGCCCGTCCGATTGAAATATTCTTGTATTTGTTAATAATTGCGCCGATAATATCGGTTCCGCCGGTACTGCCGTTTGCCGAGAAAATGATCCCTAATCCGGTTCCGCAAAGGACTGCTCCGATAAGTATTGCCATGAAAGGTTCTCCGCTGACGAGCGATTCGCCTTTCAGTAACCATTCGAAAAACATCAACGTAAAGGTAAGGCATATAACGCCAAACAGAGAATTAATCACGAAGCGACGGCCGAGAATTTTGAGTGCAAAAACGAGCAGTATTACGTTTATCAACGCGTATGAGACCGATACGGGTATTTTTGTCGCATAGAATATGAGGGAGCCGATACCGGCGAGCCCTCCCGGAACTATTTCGTTAGAAAGGATAAACCCGTTAAATCCGAATCCGTACAAAACGGTACCCAAAAAAATCATGATATAATCCTTGATCGGGTGATATATCTTGGCAAAAGACTTTCTCATAAATTAGTATATAATCTGAATTGTTTTATCTGATAAAAGCGGAGTAATAATACATTCCGTTTTTATATTGTTTCATTTCTTAAATCACGATATTAACAATTTTTCCGGGTACGACAATTACTTTTTTCGGAGCCTTACCTTCGAGCCATTTTGTCGCGTTCTCACTTTCAAGAACTGTTTTTTCAATATTTTCACGCGACATGTCAGCCGGCAATTCAAGACTGAAGCGCGTCTTACCATTGAATGAAATTGCATAGGTAACGATATTCTCGATCAGATAGTCTTCGTTATGTACAGGCCATTCTGCATCGCAGATCGTGGTTTCATATCCTGATTTATGCCACAATTCTTCGGAAATATGGGGTGCAAACGGCGCTAATACGATCAGTAATGTTTCAAGTATGGCGCGTTTCCTGCACTTCATACCGCTCAGTTCATTGACACAAATCATAAATGCGCTGACTGATGTGTTAAAAGAAAAATGTTCTATATCGAAAGTAACTTTCTTTATCAGCTTATGCAATGATTTAAGTTCTTCCGGCGCAGGTTCCCCATCCATTACGATCCACTCTCCGGAATTGCCGTAAAACAAACTCCATAGCTTTTTCAGGAAACGGTGTGCGCCGTCAATACCGTTTGTATCCCAAGGCTTTGACTGTTCGAGCGGACCAAGGAACATTTCGTACATACGCAAAGTATCGGCTCCGAATCTTTCAACGATCACATCCGGATTCACTACGTTAAACATTGATTTGGACATCTTCTCAATAGCCCATCCGCAGATGTATTTACCGTTCTCCAGGATTAATTCCGCATGAGCAAATTCCGGGCGCCATGATTTGAATTGTTCCGGATCCAGCACGTCATTATTTACGATGTTTACATCGACATGCAACGGCGTTACATCATACTGGTCTTTTAGATTCAGTGAAACAAACTTGTTTGTTCCGTTTATCCTGTATACAAAGTTGGAACGTCCCTGGATCATTCCCTGATTTATCAGTTTTTTGAACGGTTCGTCATCGCAGATAACGCCTGTGTCATATAAAAACTTGTTCCAGAAACGGCTGTAAATAAGGTGTCCTGTCGCATGTTCCGTTCCGCCGAGGTACAGGTCGACATTGCGCCAGTATCCGTTTGTTTTTTTATCGACAAGCGCTTTGTTGTTGTGCGGGTCCTCGTAACGGATAAAGTAAGCCGAAGAACCGGCAAATCCCGGCATTGTATTCAATTCAAGCGGGAATATTGTTTTGTTATCAATTTTTGATGTTTCCACTACTTGTTTATTGGTTGTATCCCACGCCCATTTTTCGGCGCGTCCCAGTGGCGGTTCGCCGGTTTCAGTCGGCAAAAATTTGTCTACATCCGGAAGTTCCAGCGGCAGACACTCCTCCGGTAGCGTCTGAGGTAGTCCGTTTGCGTCGTAATAAATAGGGAATGGCTCTCCCCAATAACGCTGGCGACTGAAAATAGCGTCGCGTAAACGGTAGTTTACTTTTATTCTTCCAAGGCCTTTTTCTTCGATATATGTTTTTGTTCTGGCAATAGCTTCGGGAACTTTCAGGCCATTTAATACGAGCCCGCCTTCAATTTCTTTTCCGGCCTGCGGCGAATTCATCATTACGCCTTCTTTCGCATCGAAGCTTTCCTCCGAAATATCGCATCCTTCGATAAGCGGAACGATCGGCAGACTGAAATGTCTGGCAAATGCATAGTCGCGGCTGTCATGCGCAGGAACCGCCATGATAGCGCCTGTTCCGTAACCGGCCAGTACATAATCGCTCGCCCAAATGGGAATGGCTTCATTTGTCAGCGGGTTGATAGCATAAGAACCGGTAAATACGCCGGTTATTTTTTTGTCCATCAGACGTTCTCGTTCGGTTTTCTTTTTTGTAGCGGTTTTGTAGGCTTCCACTTCCTCTTTCTGTGCAGAAGTAGTAAGTTGGTCTACCAACTCGCTTTCAGGCGCAAGCGCCATGAACGTAACGCCAAAGATCGTATCTGCACGGGTAGTGAAGATGGTAAATTCAATATCCGAATCTTTTACTTTGAATTGCATTTCAGCGCCTTCGCTGCGTCCGATCCAGTTACGTTGCGTTTCTTTCAGCGAATCTGTCCAGTCAATTTTGTCCAGACCATCCAGGAGGCGTTGTGAATAAGCGGATACGCGTAAACACCACTGGCGCATCACTTTTTGTTCAACCGGATGACCTCCGCGTTCGGAAACGCCGTTGATAACTTCATCGTTAGCCAGAACGGTACCTAATGCGGCACACCAGTTCACCATCGTATCGCCAAGATAGGCCAGGCGATAGTTCAGTAATATTTCCTGTTTTTCCTTTTCACTTTTTGTACTCCATTCACCTGCCGTGAATGAAAGCTCACAACCGCAGGCAATGTTCAGGCCTTCCGTTCCTACCCGTTCGAAAGCCTGAACGAGTTCTTCTATCGGGCGCGCCTGCCGTTTATCATAGCAGTAATAACTATTGAACATTTTGATAAATGCCCATTGCGTCCAATGGTAATATTCCGGTTCAGATGTGCGTACCTCGCGGCTCCAGTCATAACAGAAGCCAATTTTGTCCATCTGTTCGCGGTAACGATTTATATTTTTTTCGGTTGTAATTGCCGGATGTTGTCCTGTTTGTATGGCGTATTGTTCGGCAGGCAATCCGTATGCATCATAACCCATCGGATGCAGAACATTGAGGCCTTGTAAACGTTTAAAGCGCGAGTAGATATCGGATGCGATATATCCGAGCGGATGTCCTACGTGCAACCCGGATCCTGACGGATACGGGAACATATCCAGCACGTACAGCTTCTGTTTACTCTCGTCTTCTTTGACTTCATACGTTTTGTCGGCCGCCCATTTTGCTTGCCATTTCTTCTCGATTTCCTTATAATTGTATTCCATAACTTTTTTTTATGTCCGGCAATTTAAATTTTACAAAATTGTCTGCAAAGGTACGAAATTATATACAATGATTAAGGTTATAAGAGTCCTATTTTTTGTGCCCCCCATCTTTGATTTGTTGGTTGTCATCAATAAGCCTGCAGGTATGCTTTCCGTTCCCGGGAAAGATAATCAGGTCTCTATTTATTATCTGATGAAAGAACGATACCATGATGCTGTCGGACTATCGATTGTACATCGTTTGGATATGGATAGCTCAGGACCCATGATTGTTGCTATACTTTGCTCGGCCTGGATTTGTGCAATAGAAAAAGAATAAGCATATTTGCAAAACCTTTCAAAATAATGCAGTATGCTTATTCAAATGAATTTATCCTAAGAAGAAATTCGGGCGCTAAGTTACAAAAGATTTCGGGAATCGGACAGGAAAGAACAAACCTTAGACCCGACTATAAAAGAAGCAGAAGAAAGAAAATGCCGGTTGTTCTTTTGCGATGCGGCCCATTTTGTGCTGGATACTTTCATTTATAAAGCATGGAGTTTGACCCGTAAGTTCATATCAAAGCCGCAGCCGGACGAAACCGCATCAACGTACTTGGCGCAGTCAATGCGATTACAAAAGAAGTTACAACATTGATAAACGATACTTATATCAATGCCAATGTGTTCATTTCATTCCTTTATCAACTCAAGGAATGCTATGCAGACAAACCTGTAAAAATCGTCCCGGACAATGCAAGATATCAACACAAAAGGAAAATACCACACCGAAAATTGATTCATCCGTAAACAAATACGGCCCTCCCGATGAAAAGATTAAACTGTTCATGTCCTTGTTTAGCGGACGGACTGATGTATATGCAAAACGCTGTTACAGCAAAAATTTCAATAGCAACTATTATATTCCTGCCTGCAAAAACGAGTGGGTGAGAGGTATTTGCGAACGTCCCAAAGTAAAATGCAAAAATTGTTCAAAGCGGGAATTATTACCTTAAGGAACTTTCTTACCTGTGTTTCTTTTCTTTCGATTCCTGTAAGTTCTTTTATTTTGGCTGCTGCCTCGCCGATTGATTTTGGAGGATTTTCCTTGAAACAGGTTTCTATATTGCCTGAAAATTCCTGTAAATCACTTTGCGGACGATAAAATTGATATTGAAAAAAATAGAACGCTTAACCCAACTAAAATTCCATGCAGGATTGAGATAAAAACCATATCTTTGTTGCCTCTGGCGTTGCCCCGAAAAAGAAAAACGCTTAACTATCTATTGATAATTAAGCGTTTTAAGAAACAATCCGTACTCGAAGGGGGACTTGAACCCCCACGGCCGCAATGGCCAAGGGATTTTAAGTCCCTCGTGTCTACCGATTCCACCATTCGAGCCTGCGATTTTATACGTCGTGAGCGAAAGACGGGGCTTTAACCCTTATCCGCTATGTCATTGTAAACAAATATATTTCAAATTTTTAAAAAATAACAGGTACCGATTTAGTACCTTTTTTTGTCCCGAAATGTCTTACAGATATTTTTTGTCCCGAAATGTCTTACAGATATTCTCCAATGTCTGCCTGACTTTCGCGTACAAAAGTATATACTTAATTTGAAATTTCCAAATTATTGATAAATAAAATATTTTTCATTGTGTAAAGCTATTTCAGGACAAGACAAAAAGCAGATATCCGAAAAGTGGACGTCAACTCGATCTCGAACAAAGACAGCCGGACATTTGTGTTCACAGCAAGTGATTTTTCTATTGATGTCAGCAAGCAAAAGGCAGTCAATAAAAACTTCTTGAAACTTCGATATTTTTCAAGAATCAAGAAGAATTTACAAGAAAAGTATTACCTTTGCAGAAAATTTTAATTTGTAAAAATTATGTTGGAACATCCGCCCATAGCAACCGAACAGGAAGAATTAGATTCTGTAAAATTGGC
>JAIROL010000129.1 GCA_031257565.1 Tannerella sp.
ATCTTTATTCAGGAAATGAAGACAGGCTGCGTTTCGGCAATAAAAATAAGCTGGACTTATTTTGTATTGCTCTCAACTTGCTCTATCTTTATTCAGGAAATGAAGATAGGCTGCGTTTCGGCAATAAAAATAAGCTGGACTTATTTTGTATTGCTCTCAACTTGCTCTATCTTTGCATATTCGATAAATTTTTATGTTTAGGAATTATGATAAATCAGAAATTGGTGAAAGATTTGTTTTTCAGGCAACAGCGCGTGCAAAAAGCGATTCGGAAAGCAGGCGTTGATGGAATACTACTCGCGACGGATGTAAATATATACTATATGACAGGTCTTGTATTTAGCGGTTATTATTATTTACCGGCGGACGATGAACCTGTGTTTTTTGTAAAGCGTCCGGGCGAACCTTCCGGCGAGCGCTTGTTTTCCATTCGAAAACCGGAGCAAATTCCGGATATATTTGCATCGAAGGGTTGGTCTCTTCCCAAGAATATTCTGATGGAAACGGACGAAATTTCGTATAATGAATGTATGCGTCTGCAAAATGTTTTTCAGTTCCGGAAAATCAATAATGCGACGACATTCATGCGTTACATAAGAATGGTTAAGACCCCATGGGAAATAGAGCAACTTTGTAGATCTGCGGACCGTCATGCTACCACCTATTCCCGGATACCGGAATGTTATCGTCCGGGAATGACGGATATTCGCTTTCAGGCAGAAATAGAACGCCAGATGCGCTTGCATGGCTCTATAGGCGTGTTTCGTGCATTCGGACCTAATATGAATATATTTATGGGTAGCGTGCTTGCAGGAGAAAATGCGGAAAATCCTTCTCCGTTTGACTTTGCACTGGGAGGCGGCGGCCAGACGGCATTTTGCCCTATTGGCGCCGATGGCACCATTTTGGCGGACGGCATGGCTATTATGGTGGATATGGCAGGTAATTATACGGACTATCTTACGGATATGACGCGCGTTTATTCCATAGGCGCTTTGCCGGAATTGGCATACCGCGCTCACCAGGTTTCTCTGGAGATACAGGATGCTGTGGAAGTTGCCGCAAAGCCGGGCGTTGCATGTGCGGACCTGTATAATATAGCCTATTCCATCGTTGAGAAAGCCGGACTTTCTGCCTATTTTATGGGAACGAAACAGCAGGCTAAATTTGTCGGGCATGGCATAGGGCTTGAGATAAACGAGCCTCCTGTTTTGACTCCACGTTCAAAAGAGGTATTAGAACTTAATGTGACATTTGCCTTAGAACCTAAATTTGTTATACCGCAGGTCGGCGCTGTCGGCATAGAGAATAGTTTTCGCGTAACGGAAACGGGTATTGAGAAATTGACCATCTTCAAAGAGGACATTATTCCTTTGAATTGAACAACGTTATACATAGAAGAAGAACCCCGTAAGCGAAGCCGGACAAGCTTGCAGGAACGAAAATAAAAATGTTTTGAAGACTGTCAATAATACGAATACTGTATATTCCGATTCTAATTTGACCTTGATCTTCAAAATCACGACAATCCAATCTGCGCCAGCTCGGGAGTTATGAGGTATGACAAAAGTATTTGATAAATGAAAAAGACCTGCCGGAAAATCGTCCGGCAGGTCTTTGTTTTTATTTGGAATAAGGGAGCACACATTTTCAGCCTACTCTGCTTTGCCGTTTAAGATTGCATTTATTTCTTCTATCGTCAGACCGGTTATGTCGGCAATAAGTTCTACTGTCAAACCTGCCTTATTACTTTTTTTGACTGTTTCGGCTTTCTCCTCGGCTTTCTCCTCGGCTTTCCCTTCGGCTATTCTTTCGGTGACTGTTCTCGGCCAGCATGTCCACTCGGTTGAACTTGTCGTCTTCCGTGTTTTTGTTGCCTTCGCTTTCGAGTATCCGCTCAATGCGAACCGTTTCGTTCAGCAGGGATGACCAGGAAGCCTTCCAGGACTACAAAGTTGGCTTTCTGCCTTAACAGGCGCTTTATCGCCCAGTCAAAACGGATGTAATTACTTTTTTCCATATCTGTTTATTTATGCCGTATGTAGAACTATCTGCAAATGTAGTGTTTTTTTGGGAATAAATGCCGGAAGATTTGAGGAAAATTTATGATAAGAATCCGAAATTGTTTTATCATTGGCGTAGAGGAATAACTCCTCATTACTTCAAATTGAAACCGGTTAAGATAAGACGAGCCGAATGAGGGGAGACTTTCACGTTCGGTTCTGGACGGGACTTTAGTTGTAATTGATTATAATATACTTACAGATTTTTATGCGAAAAATCAACAACAATCATACGGAATGCAGGTTAATTTTCCTGATAGTATTTGGCTGCCCAGTCTATCATGATTTTTGCCTGCTCCATTCCTGACTGAACTATTTTATAATACAGGTTTCCGTCGTAACCTAAATATAAATGCAGGGTTTCATAGGCAACATGTAAAGGCGTCGTCATTTTATTATCTTTCCGCGATATGGCCGCCTGATAGTCTTTGATGTCCGGCCTTTGTCGGCTTTTAAGATTTTTACGAACGTCCAGTACGGCGTCCAGGGCTATTAATACGCCGTTCCATGCCGTATTGCCGGCCATGCGCACGTATTTGCTATCATTGTAGTAATTGCCGTCTTTGCCGGCCTTTTCAGAGAGTATTTTCCGGGCGTTTTCTAAATAGCGTTCTGCTTCGCGTATGGGATGTTTCTGTTCCATGTTTTTGTATAATTTGATTCGTAACTTGCATATATATGTTTGCCTTGCAAATATATAAATAAATTAAGCAAACGACAAAAAAGTTGTGATAACAGAATTGCAGATTTTTCAAGGTTCTCATAATTCAACAGGATAGTTATCAAATCGTCAAATTCATTGAGGTTTTCGTTTGTATTGGTAGTAATGACGATATAGCCATATTTTTTGCCTGTTCCTGAATGTGGAAAGCGAGGCGTCCGAAAAATTCATTGGAGATATCGATAACGACAACGCCTATCGTTTTGGCGAACCCTGTCTGTAAACACTATTTGTAATTAATTAACGTTACTTGTGTTGCGTAAAAAGAAAATAGATCGTTTATTTGCACGTTGATTATTGTAAATTTATATTTTATATATTTAGTTAATCGGTTTGGCGAATGAGAATTTAACTCTTGATGCAGATTGAGTGAGATTGGATGAATGTAATACTGTGAAAAAAATTAACGAATTATTTAGTCGGTTACAATTATTTTTGTTTTCGTAAGAGAAACTGCCACAGGAAAAGTATCCTGTAAAACTGTTTATAAGGCAAGTTAATCGGTTTGGCTACAGGAAAAGATTGATTTTAACCGTTGATTGTGATTAAATAATTCTAAACTTAATACGATTGATACCATGAGAAAAATTAGAGAATTATGAGAACATTATTAAGAGAAAGTATTTGCTCAGAACATCTCTGTCGAGTTGTTTTGTTGTTAAGCGTTTTCCTGTATTCCCCGTTTTTGTTTGCGCAAAATTCGGGAATAAAAGGAATAGTGACGGATGCTGCCGGCGAGCCGATTGTCGGCGCTAACGTTGTTGAGAAGGGTACGACCCATGGAGTTGTTACCGATGCAGACGGTAATTTCAGCCTGAATGTCTCAAATGGAGCGGTTTTGGTTATATCCTATCTTGG
>JAIROL010000184.1 GCA_031257565.1 Tannerella sp.
AGGATTTCAAACGACTGTGTTCCTATCGGCAAATTCTTCATATCGATTGAGCTTTAATAATTATTTTCGATATTGCAAAGGTAAACAATCATTTTCAATTCTTAATCCTCCATTCTCAATTAAGAGACGTGAAATTAATAGCCTGTAACGGAAAATCCGGCAGGGACAACCCTGCGTGATTTCCCGTTACAGGCTATTAAACAATCGTTTAATAACTGTTTTCCGGAGAATTGACATATTCCATATTCAGCCCGTCAATGTTGCGGCTGCTGATATAGACAATACATAATCCACAAACAAACCGGCCATTTCCGGTCATTGTACGTCCAATTGGAGGAGGTTGATGGGGATCGTTTCACCTTCTTTTTGCCGGATTTCAAAACAAAGAAATGATTTCGCTTTGCCGACAAGTTCCTTCCGGCTTGTTAAAAATCCGTATCAGGACAAAACGGTACGCTTAAAAAGAAAATAAGTGCACTATCCTGTTGATATGTCATCATACCTTTGACGCGTATCAAAAATGTGATCAGCTATGAAAAAATGGTTTTACGTATACATCATTTTTATGATGTTCCGCGTTGATTTATCTTTTGCTTCAAGGAGGGAAATTTTGTTAAATGACAACTGGTCTTTCCGTTTTGCCTATCAGGTGCAGAAAAATTCCCGGCGCCGGGTGAATCTGCCTCATACCTGGAATGCGCAGGATGCTCTTTCCGGAAAGCAGGATTATTATCGCGGCACGGGTATTTATGAAAAGCATATTTACATTTCTTCCGATTGGAGAGGGAAACGGTTATTTCTTCGCTTTGAAGGGGTAAATACGGTTGCGCATGTCTTTGTAAACGATTCTTATACAGGAGAGCACCGCGGCGGATACGGCGCGTTTGTGTTTGAAATAACTGACGCGGTTGAATATGGCGCTAACAATCAACTGACGGTAAGGGTTAGTAATGCGTTGGACCTTGGCGTTATGCCCCTTGTCGGCGATTTCAATATTTATGGCGGGATATATCGCGACGTCTATCTGTTAATGACGGAAGAAGCGTGTATTTCTCCTCTTGATTACGCTTCGTCGGGCGTGTATTTGGCTCAACGTAATGTAACGAAAGAAAACGCCGAGGTAGAAGCTACCGTAATGTTGTCTGATTCCGGCAAAGACAAGCCGATAGATGTTTGTCTCAGAATATGGGACGAGGATCGGTTGATCGTAGAAGAGATAGTTCCGGCCTCCGATTCTGTCTCCGGTAATATTTCGGCGGTTGTCGCTTTTTCAATTCGAAAACCGCATCTGTGGAACGGACGCAAGGACCCTTTTATGTATAAGGCGGAAGTGACGCTGCTCTCTGCCGGCGAAGAAATAGACCGTGTCATTCAGCCTTTAGGGCTTCGTTTTTATCATGTAGATGCGGAAAAAGGATTTTTTTTAAACGGTGAACATTTGAAATTGCGAGGCGTATGCCGTCATCAGGACAGGCCCGAAACAGGAGCTGCATTACGGCCGGAACACCATAAGGAAGATGTTGATATGATGCTTGAGATGGGAGTTAATGCGATTCGATTGTCACATTATCCGCAGGCCGAATGTTTTCATGAGATGCTGGATAATGCAGGGATCATTGCATGGGCTGAAATCCCGTTTGTCGGTCCGGGCGGATATATGGACCGGGGGTTTGTCAACAGTCCCTCTTTCCGTGAAAACGGTCGGGAACAATTGAAAGAATTGATACGCCAACATTATAATCATCCGTCTATTTGTTTCTGGGGATTATTTAATGAACTTAAAACACATGGCGATAATCCGGTAGAATATGTTACCGGACTTAATGAACTGGCGCATAGCGAAGACCCGACGCGCATGACCACATCCGCCTCGTTTCTGGAGGACGGTAACGATCTGAATAAAATTACCGATCTTATTGCGTGGAACAAGTATTACGGATGGTATGGCGGTTCTCCCGAAGGCCTTGCATACTGGGCGGACAAGGTTCACAGAGATTTTCCGCAATATAAGACAGGTATAAGCGAATATGGCGCCGGAGCGAGTATCTATCATCAGCAGGAGGACACGCTGGCAACTATCGACGCTTCCGGCTGGTGGCATCCGGAGAACATACAGACCTTCTATCACATTGAAAACTGGAAAATTATCGCGGAACGCGAATATATCTGGGGTTCGTTTTTGTGGAATATGTTCGATTTCGGAGCGGCTCACCGCACCGAGGGCGATCGTCCCGGTATCAACGATAAAGGAATCGTTACCTTTGACCGTAAAGTCAAAAAGGACGCTTTCTATTTTTACAAGGCAAACTGGAACCGCGAAGAACCATTTGTGTATATAGCCGATCGCCGGCATACGGAACGAACGTCCGGGAATACCGTGATAACTGTATTCTCGAACATGCCGGAAGTTGAGTTATTTGTCAACGGAAAAAGTCTTGGACGCAAGCGCCCGGACGGATATGCCGTCTTTACATGGGAGGATGCATGCCTTAAAAAAGGTAATAACCTGATCGTTGTTAATGGCTATGAAAAGAAACTCGTTAAAGCGGACCGTGTGGAATGGAATGTACGGCTATGAATTTCGCCGGTGCGTTAAAAATGTGCTTTTGGACAAATTGTGCCGATAAAAGGAATAAAAGATGCACCTGGCATTTTACGGGCGAGAATATATTTGCCGTGCCTATTTATGGAAAAAAATGACAAATATTATATGTTATATGTTAAATTGAATTGTTAAATTAAACCAACTGATTTATGAAAAAAAACTTTGTTTTTTACAGAAAAGCGCTGGTCGCCGCTTCGTTGATGTTATTCGGCTCGTTATCGACGCCGGGTTATTCTTCGAACAGGATTGAATCGGAGAGCATTATGGAGCCTGCTCAATCGGGTAAGACGATTACTTGTGTTGTCCGGGATAATATGGGGACTGTAACAGGCGCTAATGTTACGATAAAAGGAACGACGATCGGGAATATTTCCGATATCGACGGTAAGGTTACGTTGCAGGATGTACCTCCCGAAAGTGTAATTGTTGTATCTTTTATTGGGTATGTAACAAAAGAAATCCCTGTCGGGACGGCTGATTTGTATGAAATTACCTTGGTGGAAGATACGCAAAAGCTGGAGGAAGTTGTTGTTGTCGGCTATGGCACGCAGAAAAAGGCGAATCTGACGGGCGCCGTTTCTTCCGTTAATTTTGAAGAACAGGCAAAGTCGCGCCCTATCACCACGGTTTCGGCTGCATTAGCCGGCCTGAGCGCGGGCGTGCAGGTGATGCAGACCTCCGGTCGCCCCGGCGAAGACGGCGCATCCATACGTATACGTGGCGTGGGAACATTGAACAATTCCGATCCGCTGATACTTATTGATGGTATAGAAGGCGTAATGGATGCGGTAGCGCCACAGGATATAGAAAGCATTTCTATCCTGAAAGATGCGGCTGCGGCTGCCATTTATGGATCGAGAGCTGCGAATGGCGTTATTCTGGTTACAACAAAGAGAGGGAAAACAGGGCAGCTGAACGTAAACTACAGTGGCCGCTTATCTTTTTCCGAGCCTACAAACGTGATTGAACAGCTTACAAACTATGCCGATTATATGGAGTGGGTAAATGAGGCGTTCTATAATATCGGGCAAGCGAATAATTTTGCGCAGTCGACGATTGATTTGTGGAGGGAGAAATCGAAAAAGCCGAACGAATTGAACGAATATGGCGTACCAAACTATGTGGCATATCCGAATACGGACTGGCAGCATACTTTGTTTGGTAACGGCATGGTGCACGATCACAATTTATCCGTCGGCGGAGGGAATGATAAGATACGGTTCAACTTGTCCTCCAGCTACCTGGACAATCAGGGTATTGTTTATAATACAGGTATCAGGCGTTATACTTTGCGCGCTAACATTGACGCAAAGGTAACAAACTGGCTTACGGTAGGAACTACCACTTCGGCTATACAGATTGACAAGGACCAGGGGGATTTCGGTAATGCAAATAATTTCCTGCGCCAGACGACGCCGGGCGTTTATCCGGAATGGAACGGACAGTATGGTTACCCCGAAGCGTCCGAAGAAAGCCCTACCGCTAATAATATCTTAATGTTCCTCAATGCCGTCGACGGCGACAGGAGGGAATCGCGTTTTGTCACAACATTATACAGTCATGTGGAACCGTTGAAAGGCCTTATCTGGACGGTTAATTTAAATTACAGCCGCAGGATTGACGAGCAAAGATCGTGGGGCATTAGTTATGACAAGGTGCGCTTCAGTACCGGCGCCATCGTCACGCCTGCATCCAGTCCGTCCGAATTATCCACTTCCTTTTATAATTACGGTAATCATTCTTATACGCTTGAGAACCTGTTGAATTACAGTACGACGATAGCGAAAGATCATGACATTGCAGCGCTGGCCGGATACCAGGAATATTATTATTATGAGTATAGTAATTCCGCATCGAAAAAGGGATTGATAGACCAGAGCATAACGACGCCCGGTTCCGCTACCGACATGGTTTCTATCGGTGGAGGAGCTACCGATCGTGCAAGCCGTTCTTTCTTCGGGCGCGTTAATTACGCATATAAATCCCGCTACCTTTTTGAGGCCAATCTCCGCTATGACGGACATTCGCGTTACCACAAGGAACATCGCTGGGGTACGTTTCCGTCCTTCTCGGCGGCATGGCGTATTGCCGAAGAAGCATTCATGGATAATACGCGCGGATGGCTGGACAATCTTAAACTGCGCGCATCTTATGGCGAGCTGGGAAACAACGGCGGCACGAGCGTAGGCGATTATGAATATCAGTCTACGTATGGTATTACGCGTTATCCGACAGGTAATTTATTAAGCGCAGGCTTATCGTCCACTTCCATTGCAAACTCGCTTTTGTCGTGGGAGTCCAGCAAAACGACAAATATAGGGATAGATGTATCCACGTTGAAAAACAGGCTGACTTTTGAGGCCGATGCTTTTATCAAAGAGACGACAGGTATCTTATACCGGCCGGCGATTTATATAACGGCAGGCAGTAAAACCGCGCCGAGGTTAAATATCGCGGAAATGAGTAACCGGGGTGTTGAATTTACGCTCGGATGGAGGGACCATATCAAAGATTTTAACTATTCCGTCAGCGCAAATTTCACTGCGATTAAAAACAGGATTGACAAGTACAAAGGCGAACTTAATGAAGGCTGGACTACGGATGCAAATGGGAATAAGGTATGGCAAACGAATATCGGGGATGTATCTTCCGGCGGGAACGCTCCTGTTGTAGAAGGCAAAATAAAAAGCGAGTATTATCTGAAAAGCATCTATAAAGGTACCGGCAAAGGTTTTGCGGCGGATGGAATTAACGGCGGTCCTAAAGACGGCATGATACGTACGGAACAAGATATGGAATGGTTGAAAACCATGATGGAGGAAGGCTATACGTTTATGCCCAACCAGACGGTTGCAAAAAACAAGATATGGTACGGCGATTATATTTATGCCGACGCAAATGGAGACGGCATTTACGGCAGTTCTTACGATAACAAGTTTCAGGGCATTTCTGCAGATCCGAAATATATATTCGGCTTGCAGCTTGCAGCTTCCTATAAGGGATTTGACATAGCCATGAATTGGGCCGGAGCTGCAGGATTTAAACGCTACTGGGGCGCTACGACGGGATATAACTCCCCCACCGTACGTGTTGGAGTTAGTATTCCTGCGGAGATAGCGAACGATCATTACTTCTATGATCCGGAAAATACCGGCGACGCCAGGACAAATATAAACGCAAAATATGGTCGTCTGGTGGCAGCCGAAAGCGGGTACCAGAATACGGAAACGAGTATGCTCTATTTGTATAAAGGCGACTACCTGAAACTTAAAAATCTTACTTTCGGATATACGTTGCCTAAGCAGATTACGAACAGGTTGTTTACGCAAAATATTCGTCTGTATGTATCGGGAGAAAACCTGCTTAATTTCAATTCCTTCCCCGGACAGGACCCGGAAATGAACGATTCCGCAGCTTATACTACTATGAGACAATATGCTTTTGGTTTAAATATAACGTTTTAAAGATTAAAGATATGGAACGAGCGCATGGCGTGCGGGTCCCATATTACCATAGTTGTTAAATAATTAAATAATGTACAATATGAAAGTGTTAAATAATATAATTTTATCAGGCGTTGTCGTAACAATGGTATGTTTTACCGGATGTCGTGAAGACTTGATGGACTTGTCCCCGTACAGTTCGATCAGTTCCGGTAATATGTGGACAACGGAGAATTTAGCGGACCAGGGGGTTATTGGAATTTATAACATGTTAAATTACAGTTATGTAGCCTCTAACATGTATGAGTACGAATCCTACGGCGTTTCTGCCGATAATCGGGATCAATCAGCGTATACGAAAGGAACGATTACGGCGTCGAACGGACTGTTCAGCTCTTATTGGCAGAACCATTACGAGGGGATACACCGTGCGAGCGATGCGATCGCCAATTTAAATAAAGCGCCTTTATCCGAAACGAAAATGAGCCGCCTTATCGCCGAAGCAAAGTTTCTCAGGGCTTTTTATTATTATAAGCTGAATATGGTTTTCAAGGGCGTTCCGTTGTATCTGGAACCGACCGAGCTGGAAGACTTCACAAAAGGACAGGAGACGGAAGCGACGATATGGAACACGGTAATTACCGATTTAACGGACTGTATCGATGAACCGAATTTCCCCGACAGATATGAAAAAGGAAATGGCAGCTTTGGCCGCGCGACAAAATCGGCCGCTTATGCGTTGAGAGGAAAAGTGTACTTGTGGACGAAAGAATGGGCGAAAGCCGACGCTGATTTCGCAAAAGTCGGGGAATTGGGACACAAATTGTTTGATGGAGGTTATAAGCAATTATTCAAGGAAGCAAACGAACAGAGCGAAGAGATGATTTTTTCATTACAGTGTATCGGAGAATCGGGTTATGGGAATGATTTTAGTTTTCGCTACGGTAGTCGTATGGCCTATGGATCGTGCTGGAATACGTATCTTGTAAACGCCGACTTTGTAGAAACTTACGAATGTGCGGATGGAACCGAATTTAACTGGAACGACTATATTCCCGGTTATAATGAAATGGATTCAAAGACGAGGGCGGTTTATTTTTTAAGGGATAATATGACGGCTGCAGAAATAGCGAAAATGAAGACCGACCAGAACATTGACGAGACAAAATATCTTCCGGAAGGGAATGAAGCGCGTATACTGAAGGCCTATGAAAATCGCGACCCGCGCTTAGCCGCAACCATCATTACTCCTTATTCGAGATATACGGGCGCTTCGGGCGCAAGCGCTTATACGTATACATTACGCTGGCCGTACCGGGGAGCTGATACAAGCGAGCCGTTCGACCTGAGAACAGATACAAATACCCGTTTCTATTACCTGTTCCGCAAGTTTGTTGCCGAAGGCGCCACCGAAATACCGAATCGCAGTTATTCTCCGATAGACATACCCCTTATTCGTTATGCGGACGTCCTCCTATCGAGAGCGGAAGCGATTAACGAACAGGGATTCAGTCCGTCTGCCGTCGATTTGGTGAATCTGGTAAGGGCAAGAGCCGGAGTCGCATTATTACAGGTAACGGATGCTTCTAAACCGACTTATGTAAATAACCAGGCGGATATGCGTGAACGTATCCGTAACGAACGCCGATGGGAATTTTGTGGCGAAGGCGTGAACTTCTTTGATGAGATACGCTGGCAGACGTTGCATGAAACAAAATATTTCCAGGGGGCGGGACTGAAACAGATATGGGGACAACCTCAGTTTACGCACTCATGGGGCGGACCGCATTTCTACCACTGGCCGGTTCCTCCTGCGGAACAGCAAAGGAACTCGAATCTTGTCCAGGTATCGGGTTGGATAAATTAATATCTCCGGAGGCTGTATCAAAAGTATAAAATTTACCTTTCTACCTTTTTTGCAAACGTTTTGATAAAGGTAATTTGCGGAAAATCATTCTTTTGATGCAGCCTCCTTATTTTTGTTGCGTTTTTTTAATACAATAATTTATGAATAGATTCGTGGCGTTGTTTTTTTCTTGTATCCTGTTTGCGTGCGAGATGACTACGAAAAAGGAAAAAACGGATTTTATCCCGGAAAATATTGCGTTTGCACGCGAACAAATAGGCGGCGCTATAGATATAATAGAGAAAAGCGGTAAGATACTGAACCCTGTTACGCTAAAAGACGACGGATCAGTGTATTATTGCAGTTACGCGGATTGGCGCAGCGGGTTCTTTCCGGGTTCCGTATGGTATCTGTATGAATTATCGAACGATTCTGCGCTTCTTCCGCTTGCCGTAAAATATACGGAAGCGATAAAAGAAGCTCAAAATCTGACGTGGCATCATGATATCGGATTTATTATCAACTGCAGTTTTGGTAATGGTCACAGGCTGATTGCCAATCCGGAATATAAAGACGTAGTGATACGGGCGGCTCATTCTTTATCCACGCGTTTTCGCGAGGCGCCGGGAGTTATTCAATCCTGGAATGTGGATCGTGGCTGGCAGTCGGAAAGAGGATGGGAGTGTCCTGTGATCATCGATAATATGATGAATCTGGAACTGTTGTTTGATGCGACAAGATTTTCGGGAGATTCTTCTTTTTACAGGATCGCCGTATCTCATGCCGACCGTACATTACAGGAAGGTTTTCGTCCGGATGGCAGTTGCTATCATGTAATAGATTACAGTATAAGCGACGGTTCGGTAAGGCGCCGTCATACGGCTCAGGGATATGCTCACGAATCGGCATGGAGCCGCGGACAGGCCTGGGCTATTTACGGCTACGCGATCTGCTATCGTGAAACAAAAGACCGGAGATATCTTGAGCAGGCATTAAAGACCTTTCATTTCATGAAAGCTCATCCTGATATGCCTGCAGACAGGATTCCTTACTGGGATATGGATGCGCCGAATATACCGGACGAGCCTCGCGACGTCTCGTCGGCTTCGTGCATGGCGTCCGCATTATATGAAATAAGCGCAATGGACGTTCTGAATCCGGAGTTTTATGCCGAATATGCAGACAGCATCATGAGCGCGCTTGCATCTCCCGCATACCGCGCTCCTGTTGGAACAAACGGTCATTTTTTATTGATGCATTCGGTCGGAAGCATACCTCATCATTCGGAGATTGATGTTCCTCTTAATTATGCAGACTATTATTTTTTAGAAGCCCTGAAGCGGAAAAGAGTTCTGGGCAGGGAATGATCTCATGCAGAATGTTTTTTCCGGTATTCTGCCGGAGATATGCCGAATTGATTCTTGAAGCAACGACTGAAATAGCGGGGCGAACCAAAACCGAGTATGTCGGATATTTCGGAAATATTTAAATCAGGACTGTTTTTGAGCATATCAGACGCCTTTTTCAGTTTTCTATGCAGCACATAATCATTGGGCGTCATACCGGTCAGAGCCTCAAATTTGGAATATAAGGAACTGCGACTGATATTTAGTTCGCCGGCAAGAATATTTATATTAAAATCAGGGTTATCGAAATTCTTTTCGATGATCCGGTTTATCGTATCCAGAAATTTCTGATCAATGGGGTTATTAGATATAGACTGTATATCAAAATCCGTATTGCGACCGAATTTGTTTTTTATGATTAATCTGTTGCGTATAAGGTTGCCGCATCTTACTGTCAGCGTTTTTTCATTGAAAGGCTTGGTAATATAATCGTCGGCTCCGTGTTGCAGTCCATAGATGTTCTGTTCGATGGAAGATAATGCGGTTAGCAGTATAACAGGGATATGACATAGATCGAAATCGTTTTTGATCGTAACGCATAATTCCGTTCCGGACATTTCGGGCATCATGATATCGCTTATGATAAGATCCGGTTTTTCCCTGCGGGCGATATCTAATCCTTCTTTTCCATTATGAGCTGATAAAACATGATATACCGGATTTAATATATCTTCCAGAATTTGTAACAGTTCATCGTTGTCTTCAACTAATAATACCGTGCATTTTCTTTCCTGAGATATGACTTCATCCGCGTTCCCCATTTGTTTTTCCGGTATGTAAGCCGGCTCCTCCATCGGCGCCGTATCTATCATTTGTCTGTTTATTTCAATCATGTTGTGTCCGGAATACTCTTTGTTGTCGTTTATAAAATAGCCGGAATCGTTTTCGACGATTTCATTTTTACCGAAATGGTTGTTTCCTTTTTGCAGAGAAATAATAAATATGCTGCCGTAAGAAGGTTTACTTTCTACCGAAACAGTTCCGTGGTGTAATTCCAATATGCCTTTTACAACAGATAACCCGATTCCGGCGCTTGGCGTTTTTTGCAAATCATGTCCGGAGTTGTCCGCCTGATAAAAACGATCAAAAATCTTTTTTATATCATCTTCTCCAATACCAATTCCACTGTCGATAACCTTGATTATTATTGCGTCGTCCTTTTCCTTAACTGATATTTCGATGGAGTCGTTTGGTTTAGTATATTTGAATGCATTGGATATCAGATTGTAAAAAACCTTTTGTAATTGTTTGGGATCAAACCAGCAGAGAAGTTCTTCCTTTCCGAATGTTTCAAATGTATATGCGATGTTCCGTGCAGAAGATAATTCATAGAACGAAAGATGGATTTCTTTCAGAAACGTTATGATATTAAGCTCTTTAACCTTTAGATTGATATATCCTTGCTCCAGCTTGCGGAAATCTAAAAGTTCGCTGATCAGATTACGTAAATGAATTGCCTGCTTGTTTATCCTCAATAGTTTATTATAAATAAAAGGCGGGATTGAATTACTGTTCAGAATCCTTTCTATCTGAACAATGATTAGCGTCAATGGCGTGTGAAACTCATGCGAGATATTCGAAAAAAACTGAAGTTTGGCATGATTTAACTGTGCAATTTGTTCTTTCTCCTTACGCTCTGTTTCAAGCGAAGTTTTAAGGCGAAGTCTTACCTGTCTGAACCTCAGAAAAGAGATAAGTATAAGATATGCTATTATAAAATAGAGCGTGTAAGCAATAGGGTTTGCATACCATGCGTACCGTATCGCAATATCCATGGAAATCGATTTGGCGTCTGTATCGTATTCCGTCGTTTTCTCCCTGACTGTTAATTTATATTTTCCGGGGAGCAAGTTTGTATATATGACAGGATCGCCGGCGATCCACTTATTCTCGAATCCATCCAGCTTGTATTCGTATTGATTCTTTGTGTACGTGTTGATATAGTTATTTGACGTAAACGAGATATTCAGGTTATTTTGCTTATGATTGAGCGTTATCTTCCGGGTATAAGGAAAAGCCTGTTTCAGTATTTTTGTCTTGTCATGGGGCGAAATTCTTTCTTCGTTGACAGATAGCGATGAGAAGTATAATTCATAACTTTTATTGATACTGAATACTTCATGCTCAAAAAAAGAGATCAGGCCGCCATTTCCTCCGATATAAATTTCTCCGTTACTGCAGGTCAGTATTCCGCAACCATAGTTTATACCGGAGAATAAAAGAGCATTTAAATTTATTGTTCTTAATTTCTTTTGATCGACATTCAGGAAAGATAACCCTTTGTCTCCCGATATGATAAGTTCGTTGTGTTCTGTTTGGGCAATATCATAACAGTAGTTACTTTGCAGCATGTTTTTTTCAGCCGTATAACTGATAAAATGATCGGAATCCTGATCATACCGATACAATCCGGAGCCTAACGTGCCGAAAAACAGTCGTCCTCTGCGGTCTTCAAAAATGCGGGAAACGGAAAAACTTCCGATCCCCTTTTCTTTTTTGTTGAAAATGTATCTTTCACTCTCATTATTCATGTTTACCCTGGTTATTGTTGATGTATTCACTAACCATAGATAGTCCTTCGAATCGATATGAAACAGGGAAGCGCTTACTTTGTCGTTGTCGTTGAAAAGCGGAGATAGCTGTTCCGTCACGAGATCCAGCCGGAAGAATCCCTTACGGCTTTGTATAATCAAGGTATCTTCTTTATATAGTTTAATGTTAATGATGACGTCTCCCGTCGTTTTGTGACAGTCCGGTCTTTCGTCCCGGAAATTATGGAAGACGCCTTTTTTAATATCATAGACGGAGATACCTCCCGTATGGGTGCCTATATACAGTTTGTCGTATTTTTCACTGTATGCAATGCATTTAAGGTTGTTATGGGAGATTGTATATTTATTCTCGCCGGATATATAATGCCGGAACGTTTGTGTTTTCCGGTCGAAGAAGTTTAAGCCTCCTCCTTCCGTACAGATCCAAAGATTCCGGTCTTTGTCTTCTACCATCTTTCCCACAAAAAAATGGCTCAGGCAATCGTTACGCCTTCTATCTGCAGAATAAAAAGAAAATCTGTCGGTTTCCGGATTAAAATAATGAACGCCTCCGTAATAGGTTCCCACCCATATAGTACCCTGTTTATCCTTATAGGTCGAAAAAACGGAAGAGTGATTTAATGATCCGGCCAGGTCGTCCTTCCGGTATACCGTATATGTCTTCGTTGCCGGATTATACTTGCACAATCCGGCAAACGTTCCGATCCATATATTGCCGTAATTGTCTTCGGCAAAAGATCTGATCTGATTATGAGGAATGGAGTTCGGATCATCCGGACTGTGTTTGAATATGGTCAGAACACTGTCGCGGCTGTATTTATACATGCCGTCGTCTCTTGTCGCGATCCACAGGTTTGATTGGGAATCTTCTGTTATCTCATAAATAAATACATCCTTAATGAAGTGTTGCAGTTTATCCTCGTCCGTACTCAGAAACAAACCGTACCGGTTGCCTATCCATAACCGATTTTTTGAATCAATGAATAATTTCTGTATCTGGTTGCCGGGAATGTTCGTTTTTGTAATGAAATAAAGCGTTTTGTTTTTACTGTCCCACTTGTAAATAGAATCGGACGAGGCGATGAGAACAAGGCTATCCTTACAAAATACGGTCGAGACATTTTCGTTTTTAAGGCAAGTGAAACGTTCTTCTTTGATATCATAACGGATCAATTTTGTATCTGAGCGAAAGTAAATATTCCCGTTTTTGTCGCCGACAATGGGATATGTCAAGTTTCCTATCGGTATATTTTGTGAAATGAGACTGTCTTCCGAATGTTTGAAGGACAGGAGTTCTTTCCCATTGTATAAACTAAGCCCTTCTTCGGTTCCAAACCACATTCTGCCGAGTTCATCCTGATATATTGACATAACGGATGTTTGCGCCAGTCCATCCTTGACGCCTATCTGTTTGAAATAGATCGGATGTACAAACTGTAATGTGCAGAATATGATAAAAAGAATAAAGAGGCTCCGTCTCATGATATTCCGATGTTTCATTTAATAATGCAAATATAATGATTTTTACATTCATACGCATGCTTTGATCCGTTTTTCGGTTTCGACGGATCGAGGATGTTTATGCCGTTAAAGGTAAACAATTTGATCGTTGCAGACGTCACCGCTTTCATAAAATTAAACAAACAGTCCCTGCTGCTGTTAAAATTACACTTTTGTGTAATGGAAAATAAGGAAAGTGGGCTTATATTTGCCGTCGGAATTAATCAATATATATGAATCGATATGGAAGAAAGATATGTAAGGAATCATATTTACGTAAGTGAAGAAGATCAGGTGGCCGTAAGGAATACGAAAGTGATTTTCGGCGGCGCAGGAATAGGGAGTAATATTGCCGAATGTGCGTTGCGATTCGGATTTGAACGGATCACAATAGTGGATGGCGACAGAGTGGAAGAAAACAATCTGAACCGTCAGAATTATACTCAAGCCGATTTGGGGAAATATAAGGCTGAAGCGTTGGCCGAACGGCTGTTGGCGATTAACGCGAAAGCAAAAATATCTTTTCACAACTGTTATATTGACGGAACGAATGTGGAGGGTTTGCTCAGCGGACACGACATTGCAGTTAATGCGCTGGATTTCAATTCCGATATCCCGTTTGTTTTTGACGATGTATGTAAAAAATCGGGTATTCCGGTTTTGCATCCGTATAATTTCGGGTGGGGGGGATTTCTGAGCGTTATTACGCCAAACAGTCTGCCGCTTTCACAGTTGTCGGACGATCCGAAAGGCTTTGAATTGCGGATGGCGGAATATGTGTTGGGATACAGTAGTTTTTGGAATATTTCCCGGGAATGGCTGGAAAAAATAATTCACAAATATAAAACGGAAGAAAGTGCGGCGTCTCTGCCACAACTGTCCGTTGCTTCCTGGATTACAGCCGGCTATTGCGTAAATGTAATGTATAATCTGGTAACGGGAAAAGACGTAAGAACCTTCCCGAAATTTTACCTGTCGTCTATTTATGATGATGGTAACTGAGTAATTAGACGAAAATTCCGGCGCAGTAATTGCTGCAACCGTTTCATTAATATCTAAAGACAGCGTTCTGATCACAGGAGCAATAACAAACAGTTCCGGTGATTTTGAACTAACAACATCCAAAAAAACAGGATCTTTGTTTCTTTCGCATAACACATATTGAATTTGAAAACAGCTATCTAATTTATAAAAAATAGAAAGTAGATGGATATTATTCAATATCAATTTCTGCAGATTAATCTTTTAGACAGCCAATCGGTACAACATAAACGCCATCATCCCGGCGGTAGGCATATTGCCCTAAACCTGTAAGAATCATCAAGAATGAAGGAGATTTCATTTTTGTAGTGTCTATTTTTTCCGATAATCTCTTGAGTGTACTGGCGCCGGACTCTATTAAACTGTCACCACCCAACTTTATCTCTATCAGCCCAAAGTTGCCATTACGCAGGTGTAATACGGCATCGCACTCCAGTCCATTCTTGTCGCGATAGTGGTATATTTGCCCATCAAGAGCATCAGCATATACACGAAGATCACGGATGGCCATCGTTTCAAAAAACAAACCGAAAGTATTCAAATCCCTGATTAAATCTTCGGGGCCAAGTCCAAGAGCGGCAGTCGCCATTGACGAGTCTATAAAATAACGGGTGTCGGAAGTACGTATGGCAGTCTTAGATCTGAGGTTAGGACTCCATGCCGGCATATCTTCAATGACGAAGATTTTCTTAAGAGCTACAATATAGGAGGTAATAGTATCTTCACTCATGCTTCCTGTCTTGTTCCTTTCCAAATCTTCATATATAGTACTAATAGACGCTTGACCACCTTGATGTCGGGCATAAGAGCGTAACAGTCTTCGGGTAAATTCAGAACTTCTGTTTACGCCATCTACTCTGGATATATCGTTGTTAGCAACTGCATCGACATAGTTTATAGCCTGTCGTAAAGCTGCCTTTGGGCTTAAATCGAGAGAACCCGGCCAACCGCCCCGACATGTCAGGAAAGCTAATTCGGTTAATGATATGTCGCGAGCAATAGCTGCCGTCATACTTTCTTGAAACAAAGCATTCAGACTGACATTACCGGTTGACTCTCCGGATTCCCACAAGCTCATAGGACTCATTGTCAGCCATGCGAATCGTCCGGTCCCGGAATGGGTTAATTCCGACATATCCGGTGGGACAGATAATCCTGTAAAAATAAGTTGTCCCGGCAAACGTCTGCGACTCACTTCAAATCGTGCGGCATCCCATAATTTCGGAGCCAGTTGCCACTCATCGATCAATCTTGGCGTATCTCCCTGAAAAAGAATTTCCGGGTCGGATTCCGCTAACAGCAAATTGGTCTTGCGCATCTTTGGATCATCCATATACAGTACACTTTTTGCCTGCTGTTCTGCCGTAGTGGTCTTTCCGCACCATTTTGGCCCCTGAATCAAGACAACCCCCGATGCTGCAAGTTGTTCTTGCAGCATCCTGTCTGCTATTCTCGGCTTATAAACTACAGATGTTTCCATATTCCTTTCTCTTGTTTAACCATACTGAATATTTCAGATGCAAAGGTAATGCATTTTCCCTTGTTTTCTAATAATTTACAAAGATATATTCACCAAGTTGGCCATTTTTTATTCATCAAGTCGGCTACCCTATATTCGCCAAGTTGACCTGATATTTCCAAATCTTGATTATCCCTTATAATATCGTTCATCCGGGTAACAGTATTTGTTATCCGGGTTCGGAAACAATTCCCGTATATGCGGATAAAAAAGGACTGACTGCATTCTATCAAAATATAGCGGGATCTATCACATTGAAAAAGGACTGTATCCATCATTGAGTGTGGCATAAACAGAAATTGTGAATTGCAGGAGTTGAAAATTTAAACTTACATTAAACAAATTATGAAACGATTGATAGATTTAGTGAAACTGGACCGGCTGATTCGCCGTCAAGCCACGGGTTCGCCGTCGAAACCGGCAGAGCGACTGGGGACGTCGCGTAGCAGTTTCCGGGAGGTTGCCAAAGAGTGCGATGCTGTTCCGGTAAGTACATTTATCGGCGAATTGCATCGCCGGATAGACGAACATTTCGACAAAAATGCGTAAGGTAGTTATTGCCGATGCAGTTATGGAGAAAGTTGCTGATTTAAGGATGCTGTCGGCGAAAAGCCAAACAGGGAAGTGAAAATGCGCCGAACAGGGAAGTGAAAATGCGCCGAATCGGGAAGTAAAAATACGCCAAACCGGGAAATAATATATATCTTTGCAGCGTTAAAATAAATCTGAAATGGACAAAAGTAATTATTTACCGAGAGTATGCGATTTGGAATTGCAGGAAGCGCTTGCTATAATGGGCGCCGTGCTGATTGAAGGCGCCAAATGGTGCGGTAAAACGAGTACGGCGGCTCATATTGCCAAAAGTACGCTGTTTATGCAAGACCCCGACAACGCTCGTTCTTACCGGCAAATAGCGGATACAAAGCCTTCGCTGTTATTGAAGGGCGAAGTACCCCGGCTGCTTGATGAATGGCAGATGGCGCCGACGCTTTGGGACGCCGTTCGCTTTGAAGTCGACAAACGGGGTTTGACGGGACAGTTTATACTTACCGGTTCGGCTGTTCCTGCCGATAATGTTACGGCTCATACCGGAACCGGACGTTTTGCAAGAGTACTGATGCGCCCGATGAGTTTGTACGAATCAAACGAGTCAAACGGAACGGTGTCGCTGTCGGATTTATTCAATGGTAATCGCGAAATTGAAGGTATATCGGATTTGAGCATCGAGCAACTTGCCTTTGCCGTCTGTCGAGGCGGTTTTCCTGCTTCTGTCGGCAAACCCGACAGAGCGGCTTTACGAATGTCTGTCGATTATGTGGAAGCCATCATCAATCAGGATATTTCGCAAGTCGACGGCGTAGAAAAAAATCCGAATCGGGTGCGGCTACTTTTGCGTTCACTTGCCCGGAATATAGCGACAATGGCTTCCACTCAAACCATATTAAATGATGTGGAAGCAACCGAAACAAGCATTTCCGACAAAACCGTTTCGAGCTATTACAACGCTTTACGGCGAATTTTCGTAGTAGAGCCGATGCCCGCCTGGTCGCCGTCGCTACGCTCAAAAACGGCGATTCGTACTTCGTCCAAACATCATTTTGTCGACCCGTCGATTGCAGCGGCCGTAATGCGAATCAATCCTGATGCTGTTTTGCGGGATTTTGAGTATTTCGGGCTTCTGTTCGAGGCGCTGTGTGCCCGCGATATGCGCGTTTATGCTCAACGTAACGACGGCGAAGTGTTTCATTATCGCGATAAAAGCGGACTGGAAGCCGATTTGCTTGTGCAACTTCGCGATGGTCGATGGGGCGCTGTCGAAGTAAAACTGGGAAATAAACAGATTGAAGAAGCCGCAGGCAATCTATTGAAACTGAAAGAAAAAATAGATACCGACAAAATGCGCGACCCTTCGTTTTTAATGGTATTAACCGGCGGCCGGTTTGCCTATCGCCGGAAAGACGGCGTTTTAGCCGTTCCAATAGGATGCTTGAAATATTAAAAGCGTGTTTAGAGACGTGAAATTAATAACCTGTAACGGAAAATCCCGCATGGTTGTCCCTGTTGGATTTTCTTTTAAAAAACGGTCATATCTTGTTTATTTCGCGTGCCTTAATAATGTGTATGGTTGGTCTTGGTTTGGCGGATGAAATCAGGATCGTTGTCTGGTTTTCCTGGTTTTACATTTTTGTAGCCCCACACGCGAAGTTTGGTATCATCAAGCGTTATCACTTGTGCCGCTCCGTTCCGTTCA
>JAIROL010000255.1 GCA_031257565.1 Tannerella sp.
CAGAGAATTGGTCGTATAGACCGCTGGAGAGGATGAAGTAGTACGCTGTGTTCTTGGCGTTCTTCTCGGTTAGAAACTTGGAATACGGTACGGATGTCGCTCCGGTGGGCGTGCTTGTATGGCTACTATTGTTCACCTTACTTGCATCTTTCATTGTCTTTGGCATGAATGAAAAATTAAAGTTATTAAATAAAGAAAGGCTATCGCCCTTCATCTCGCCAAAGACAATTACCGGCTTTGCAGCGCAGCAACCATTGAAGTTTGATAGCCTATGCTTAGCAGCGTATAACGCTGTATTTGTGGCAAAAAAAAACAGCCACGCATACAAAAAGCCTTAAAAATTGTCTTTGGCGAAGACGTTGCAAAGATACGCCAATAATTTGAACCACCAAATTATTTTGCAAAAAAGTTTCGTATATAAATTAAAAATGCGAGCGAAAGCATCCCTTATCACGTTGCTGACGCCACGAAAATGATTGGGACAGAAGCAAAAAAGCCCGCTCTTTGTGGGAACGGGCTACCGACAAGCGGCAATGCCGGATTTTTTTTGTAATTAAAAAACCAAATCAAAGTTTGATTGCCGCCAATTCATTCCCCAGCTGATGTAAGATGTTTTCTATCTTGCGTATCTGATTTTCGGATATGTATGTTTTTCCCATCCTGTATTGACGCATCAAGGAGGGATTGACGCCTGCTTTTCGTGCAAATTTTGAAACATTTATCCAGTTATAGTAATCGAACATGGACGCAATATCATATTTGTAAACAAATTGAATATCTTTTAATTCGTCCGGTAATTCTTTACCGTCTTCCCTGTAAAATTGAAGTATTTCCCTGACTGAATTTTCAAAATCAGTTTTAGCTTCTTCAACCGTATTACCTTCGCCGATAATGGTACTGTTTATATCCGGCGTAAATATGCCGAATGCGCCGTTTTTACCTCTTTCGATTAATGCTGTTGTTTTCATAATATTTTGTTTTTATAAACAGGCAGCGTTTAAAACTCTATCTGTTTTTTTAATTTGTAAAATAATCCTGGTCTTACTTCCTGAGAATCGTGCCGTTCAATTTCGATTGGATAGTCTTTGTCTTTGTGGATGTAAATATCATGTTTCTTTCCACGACGGTAGAGATACCATCCGTTTTTTTCCGCGATCTTTCTCAATTCCGACCATTTCATGTTGATTTGTTTTTTAATTACACGACAAAGATATAACATTTTCGTTATATAAACAAATGCCTCAAGAATTATTTTTATGTTTTACAGCATAAAAACGTCGGCATTAAGTACAGGGGGATTTATTCGCTTTGTATCCCCTTTAAGCGCCTTATCAGGATTCGCCGGGCATCCCGACAGAGGCGGAGGCATCAGGTTCACGGATATGTGATGAGGCGTACCGTTCTGCAATCTGTCCGTAAATCCCGGCAATATCGGCGCTGAAATCCTTATACTGCCGGTAAAGGAACAATATGTCCGCGCAATTGCCCGATATGGTCGATTCTGCTTTCACGCCAAGTATCGCAGCCAAATCAGTTCTTAGCCCGGAGGCCATTTTCATTCCCGCAAAAAAACCCGGATCATAAAGGAGAAGAATAATAAACAAAAATTTCTTCCTTTGATGCGCGCTGTTTATGTCCGCCGGACAGTTCCGAGCCGACACAATCTCCGCGAACCACTCATAAATAACCGGTATCAAAGCCCTGTCCGTTAAGGAGGGAACTAACAGCGCGTCTATCGTTTTGTTCAGTTTCTCCCTTTCAAGGCATAACGCCTGCGCCTTTTTTATTCTGTCCTCCATATCGGATACCCTACTTGATAAAACCTTGCTTTCCATATTAAAAAAAATAATTATCTTTGTACCCTGTTGGGGAGGGGTGGCGGTCGCAAGGTTGCCGCCTTTCTTTTTTATATTTTCAACAAAACAGCTCTCATAGATGCGAATATAGCAGCAATTCCATATAAAAGCAAATAAATCAGATTATTTTCAGCCCGTTGTTTTTTTAGGCATTTATTGAAAAGCGGCATGAGCGGGCGGGCGTGAGCAGCAAAAAAAGCCCGGCATCCGAACGAACGAATACCGGACGCGGTCGTCAAACCCAAATAGACGCTTAGCGAGCAATGCGAAGCGCCGTATCTTTTATTTCTTCGCCGAGTTGATTAAGCGCATTGGAAAACCGATTTAATTCGTCGCTCGTAAAAACGGCAGGCTTTCCGTTCACCGAATTTCCCTTTATCCTGTTATTGAGCCATTGTCGGCTTTTCCCAAAGAAGTTCCTGGCAATATACGACATGGATACGAATTTGGATACCCGCTCCAGCTCCGTATATAAATCCAATTCCTTTAGTGCGTATTTAGCTTCCCCAATGGCTACGTCCATATCTTCAAGAAAAATACGCCGCACTTCCTCTTTTTCACTCTCCGGAAGCAAGGCGAAATCCCGCTCAATATTTTCTTCAATAGTTTTCCTGTCCTGTTCGGATGCGTTCCGATAATCTTTAACAATTTGTTTAATGTCCATGTTTTTTCGTTTTTTTTGTTCCCTCCCACCTCTTTTAAGGAAGATAAGCGGGTGTGTTGATTACTCTTTTAATTCTTTCAATGCTTTAGACAAGTCCTCCAGAAGGATGTCGATTGTACGTTCTTGGGCTTGTTTGTCGATACCTATTTTATCGGCCAGCTTAACGTAGGCTTCGAGTTTTTTTTTAGCCCTTTCAGCCCTTTCTATTGCTTCTTTCCTGCTCATCATTTTATCTATTTAAATTTGACGATGCAAATATAAGATACATTTGTATATTGCGCAACTTTTCAAACAAATATTTTATATGCCATAAAACATATTCCCGTCAAAAATAGCCGAAAAGAAAAACCTCCGCGCGTTTCACAACATGGCGGAGGCAAAATGGTATGACTGAAATTAAAAAATCAGATTTTTGTCGTTGAGAAAATAATGCGTGAGATTCCGCTCCGCCACCATACGCTTTTTCAGATATTTCTTTTCCTCTTTCGTGTACTCCACAGGGACAATTGACGTAGCATCGTCCCAATCGTCCTGATCATCCGTTTTCGCGAACTCGACCACAAGGCGACGCGCATCCTCCACAGGAATAACGCTTGTCATCCGGAGCTTTTTCCTTATACGGACGCGACACTTTGCCGCCCCCTTGCAATATCTTTTGACTGCTCCGTGCACACTCTTGTAACCCAATGCGCGAAACAAGTCTATGCATACGGCGTAGGGCTTTCCGTCGATTTTGACCGTCCTTACTTTGCGGAATATAGCTTTCATATCGACATCTGTAAGGCGCGTAGGGGGGCGTCGTATTATACCCGCATCCGCGCCGGTTACATTTTGGCGACCGGATAAACAAGTTAGATCAACCTCTACAAGAAACGTCTTTTCGTCGATTTCAAATACCCTTGTTTCTCCGAACTTACTTTTCCGAGGTCTACCTCTGCCTCTCTTTTCCATCACGATCCTAACTTATTAATTAATTAATCGTTGTGTCCGGTTTCATGACTTCTGCATCAAGCAGTTTCTTCACTTTTTCTACGTCGACGGTTGCTGATACCAGATCGTAATTTTTATTTAATATCTCTTTTACGACATGGAAAGCGTCATTCGTTTTGCCTTCACAAATAAGCGTCATTGCTTTATGCGCCATACTGACGTTCTCGCACAGGTCGCCGAGTTCTACCGTAACAGGGATTTCCCGAAGCCGGATTTTTTTTTCTTCTGTGTAAAGTTTCATTGTCTTTAAGTTTTAATTGTGTTTGATATTTTATGCCGCTATTTTTTTGCGATATAATTCAACAATAAATTTTTTACCCTTTTCAGTCCAATACATGTGTTGCCTGGTTTTCACATTGCCCTGGCTGTCGGTGTACGGGTGTGGGCGGTGAACGGTATATCCTTTGTCCCTGTACCGGCTGTGAAGAAAATAACATTCCGATTGCCTGTACTGGATTTGCCACTCGCAAAGCAGTCTGTTTAACTTTATGTGGCTTATACC
>JAIROL010000277.1 GCA_031257565.1 Tannerella sp.
ATAAAATAAATTTAAACGCCATGATGAAACAGACAATTTTAATCGCTCTTTTTTTTCTATTCGCAGGCGCCGGTAATATGCGCGCGCAACAGGAAGAAAACATACCGAAATTAGACAATCCGATATCAGTCCGGTATCTGAAAAGCAAGTTGAAAAAATCCCATCCCCGATTAGTATTAAACAGTTCTATCGAACGGGATGTGAAGAAAAAAATCAAATCGGATCCGGTCGTAAAAAATTATTATAAGGCCATTCAATTGAATGCCGGAAAAATAATGGATCAGCCTTTCCTTGAACGTATCGTGACCGGCCGCAGACTGCTGTCCGTCTCACGTGAAATGTTATACCGCGTCAATATGTTAGGTATGGTTTACAGAATGGAAAAAGATCCGAAAATACTGCAACGGCTGAACGACGAGATCATCGCCGTATGTCGTTTTTCCGATTGGAATCCGTCACACTACTTAGATGTCGCCGAAATGGCTATGGCGGTAGCGTTAGCTATCGACTGGGGATATGACCGGTTGCCCGAATCAACGATCGACCTGGCGATAAACGCCCTGATCGAAAAAGGTATCAATCCCGGTTGGCCGGAAGACGGCAAAGCGCCCGGCTGGGCGTATGGCACAAACAATTGGAATCAGGTATGTAACGGCGGTATGATTGCCGCAGCCATCGCCATCGCGGAAAAAGACCCGGAACTGGCTGCAAAAACCATTCGCCGGGCGCTCGACGGAATACCCCAAGCCTTATCTTCCTACCTGCCCGACGGCGTGTACCCCGAAGGATCCACCTACTGGGGATATGGGACAGGGTTTTCCGTCATCACATGCGCGATGCTCGAAAGCGCGTTCGGAACGGATTTCGGACATAGCAAACATGCAGCATACATGGCAAGCGCAATGTTTCGGGTGATGTGCAACGCGCCGACAGGCTGGTATTATAATTTTGCCGATTGCGGCGACCAAAGAGGCAAAGATGCGGATGTGATTCTTGCCTGGTTTGCATCCAAATCCGGAAATAAAGCGTTCTTTGAAACGGACCGCCTGATGACGGACCCGGAACAGACGAGCAAGTTGTCGAGATTAGGAGGCGCCGCTCTGGTCTGGATATCCCAATACAAAGAAAAGCCGGGCGTCGATATACCGCTTGTCTGGTTCGGACGAGGCCATAACCCGATCGCTATCTTTACCGGAGAAAACGGTTACTACTTCGGCGGCAAAGGCGGCCATGCGACGACCAGCCACGGAAATATGGACGCCGGATCGTTCGTTTTTGAACTCGAAGGGGTTCGTTGGGTCGTCGATCCCGGAAACCAGGACTATCATGAACTCGAAAAGACAGGATTCAATCTTTGGAGCAGTTGTCAGGAATGTGAACGATGGACGCTGATCACCAAAAATAACTACGCGCACAGTACGCTCGCCGTTAATAACGAAATGCATAAAGTGAACGGACATGCGACGCTGTTGGACGTAAAAGAAGGCGCCCGACCGGAAGCTGTTTTCGACATTACCGGACCTTATGCCGGTTTGCTGAAAAGCGCCAAACGCACTTTTACCAAAGATAGCGCGGCCTCGCTTGTCGTCGCAGACGAGATTGAAACGCTGCCTGAAACAAAACTGATCGCCTGGCAACTGATGACAACCGCCGATGTGGAAATTACAAAAGGAGGCGCAATCCTCAGACAAGAGGGGAAAACGCTAAAAATAAGTAACCTGTCGCATCCGGATTTCCTGCTTTCGGTCGTATCGCTCGACCCCGCGCCCTTAGCGCTTGACAGACAAATCAAAGGTCTCAAACGCATCGAACTCCGGATTCCGGCATGGACGATCAAAGACGGAAAAGAAACCATTCGAATAAAGCTATATAACTAACTATTTATCAGATAAATATGAAACAATATCCATTTTTCTTCGCATGTATGATCCTATGCATGAGTTTCTCATGTACCCGGAAAGAGTCCATGAAATCATTGATTGCCGACAGATTAAACCGGTCGGCGGAACAGTATCTGTCAATGGCGGAAGCGCTCGTCTCGCAACCGGACAAGCTGCCCCGCACATTTGAACATGATAAGCTTGTAACAAGTAATTCCGCCTGGTGGTGCAGCGGCTTCATGCCCGGTACGCTCTGGTATTTGTATCAATATACAAATGACGCCGTACTACTCGAATATGCGACGGAATATACCGGCCGGATCGAAAAAGAACAGTATAACAAAGGGACGCACGATTTAGGATTTATGCTCTATTGCAGCTATGGAAACGGGCTTCGCCTGACTGGTAACGAGGCTTATCGCTCCATCTTGCTGACAGGCGCCGAGTCGCTTATTTCACGTTATAATCCGGTGGTAGGATGCATAAAATCATGGAACTCGAACGCCAAATGGCAATTTCCGGTAATCATCGACAATATGATGAACTTAGAGTTTCTCCTGTGGGCCTCAAATGCTTCCGGCGATCCGAAATTCAAAGACGTCTGTCTTTCACATGCGGACAAGACAATCAAAAATCATTACCGCCCGGATTATAGCTCCTATCATGTCGTATCGTATGATACCATAACGGGCCTTCCCGAAAAGAAAAACACCCACCAGGGCTTCAGCGACAATTCGGCATGGGCCCGCGGACAGGCATGGGGTTTATACGGATATGTCATGATGTATCGTGAAACAAAAAATCCGGCATACTTAAATTGGGCAAAAGGGATTGCCGGATTTATCATCGATCACCCGAACCTGCCGGAAGATAAAATTCCTTATTGGGATTTTGACGCGCCGGGAATCCCGAACGCCGAACGGGACGCATCGGCCGGAGCCATTATCGCGTCGGCGCTGATCGAATTAAGCGCCTTTGTCGATAAAGATTTGGCCGACAAATACATCAAAACCGCCGAATGTCAATTACGTACCCTGTCGTCGCCCGATTATTTTGCAGAGGCAGGAACAAACGGCCATTTCATCCTGAAACATTCGGTGGGACACCTGATGGGAAAATCGGAAGTCGACGCGCCGCTTACGTATGCCGACTACTATTATGTCGAAGCGCTGCTTCGCTTCAACGATTTAATTCTAAAAAAGAAATAAAAAACGAAGATGAAACATCTTTATTTGGTTTTACTTTACATAATACCTGCATTCATTTGTAATGCAGGTATTAGAGATATGCGGCAGGTCAAAAAAAACATACTTGCATTAAATGTCGGCCCGTCTGATGAAATCGTCGGAAAATATATCGATACACAACAAACAGGCGGCTTCTGGAACGACATTAATTACCAGGATACCATGCGAAGCAAGTGGGGACCGGCCACACATGCAAGCAGACTGACGGCAATGGCTACTGCATATAAAAACAAGAACTCCGCATTTTACAAAAACAAGCCGTTAGCCGGAAAGATCCATCAAGGAATGAAGTATTGGTCGGATAGTAATTTTATATGCAGAAATTGGTGGTATAATCAAATCGGCGTTCCGGGAACGCTGGGTATATTATACTTACTGATGGAAGACGAAATGAGCAAAAACGAAACGGATGCGGCAATCAAATACATGAAGAATGCCAAATTTGGTATGACGGGACAAAACAGCGTCTGGCTCGCTGAAAATGTATTGATGCGTTCCATCCTGGAAAAAGATGAGTCGCTGTTTCTGCAGGCGCGTGAATATATCATTAAAGAACTGGTTGTCAGCAATGAAGGCGAAGGGATACGTCCGGACATGAGTTTTCATCAACACGGTCCGCAACAACAATTCGGGAATTACGGTCTGTCGTATGCCAATACCCAGGCTTACTGGGCAAGAATATTCAAATCTACCTCATACGAACTGTCCGAAGAACAATTGGACGTACTCCATCATTATTTAGTGAATGGCCTGCAATGGACTTGCTGGAAAGGCTACATGGATATCGGATCATGCGGAAGACAAGTGACTCCGGATGCGCAGAAAGGAAAGGCCGGCAACTATGGAAGCGCCCTGAAACACGCCATGGTTGCTATTCCTGAAAATGCAGATGAATACCAACATATAATAGCACGCGATATAGAAGCGTATACTGCCGGTAACAACCTGACCGGATATTGTTTTTTTCATTATTCCGATTACGGCTTATATCGTACCGACACCTGGAGCGCGGGATTAAAAATGAGTTCTACCCGGACAATCGGCGCTGAAATTATTAACTATGAAAATCTGCTGGGAAGGTTCGTATGCAATGGAGGTCTTTTTATCTATCGCGACGGCGATGAATACGAAAACATTTTTCCTGTGTGGGATTGGACGCTTGTGCCGGGAACGACCTGTTTTTGTACCGAAGCCCTGTTCCCGGGATCGATCATGAGTAAATACTACAACAACAATCATGATTTCGTCGGCGGACTGTCGGGCGATCGCTATGGTATATCGGCCATCGTCGTCAACGATACCGGCCTGTATGCGAAAAAATCATATTTCTTCACCGAACAGGCCGTCGTATGTCTGGGTAGCGATATATATAGCGACAATAAATATGAAATCACAACATCTATCGACCAGAAGTTGCAAAAAGGAGATATCCATGTCATCCGGAAGCCGAAAGGGCAAATCGTTTATCATGACAAAATGGCCTATTATGTATTCGATAATCCGTCATTGAAAATAGAAAGCGGAAAGGCAACCGGTAACTGGCAACGCATCGCATCGGTAAACAGTCCCGAACCGGTCGAAACGGATGTGTTCCGTCTATGGATAAATCATGGCGCCGGCGCTGATAAATCGTCATACTCCTACATGGTATTTCCGGATATAAACGGTATCAACGGCATCAACGACGTCGAAAAAACAAATGTGAAAATTGTCTGCCATAATGAAAAGGTTCATGCGATCACCGGCAATCATCTGTTTCAAGCCGTTTTCTTCGAACCATCGTCGGTACAATTCGCACAGGATGAAACAATCGCAGCCCGGACGCCGTGTATTGTAATGATTGAAGACGCAGAAAATAAACGGACGCTATCCGTCAGCGAGCCAACCCAGCAAAAGAAAGAAGTCGAACTGATCCTGAGCGGAAAATGGAGCGGCCAGTATTGCTCATACAACGAAGACCGCAATGAAACCGTTTTGTCGGTTACGACCGCAAACATAAAAGGCGCCGCCATTCGTTGTACGTTAGAAAAATAGTTTAATCTACATAGAAAATGGCTTGCGGATTTTAGTACTTTCAGAACTCCAATACTGTTCGCGAACTAGAAAGCAACAGAATCATAAAAAAGTTTAAGATTCGTATAACCTGAATTCAGACCTCCTGACCTGCGGAAAGTTTAAACAGGTCAAAAACAGTCAGATAAAAAAAACATACGCGCAAAGAGAAAATGTCGTACATTTGCAAAAAAACGGATAAAAAAATGCAGT
>JAIROL010000280.1 GCA_031257565.1 Tannerella sp.
CTGCATTTGCGCATGATGCGCAGGCGCAAATGCAAGGCGACCGTCCTAATATCGTAATCATCATAGCCGACGATTTGGGCTGGGCGAATGTGGGGTATCACGGAAGCGCTATTCAAACGCCGAATCTCGACAAACTGGCAAAAGAGGGTATAGAACTTAATCGTTTTTATACGACGCCTATCAGCTCGCCCACAAGGGCAGGATTACTGACCGGACGTTACCCGAGCCGTTTCGGTATCAGGGAAAACGTAATACCTCCCTGGAGGGATTTCGGGATTGACCCCAACGAAGAGACCTTGCCCGAAATGCTGGAAAAAGCAGGTTATACGAACCGGGCGCTCATAGGGAAATGGCATTTGGGACACTCGCGGAAAATTTATCATCCGCTGTCGAACGGTTATACCCATTTTTACGGTCACTTGAACGGGGCGATAGATTATTTTACGCACCATCGCGAAGGACAACTTGACTGGCATAACGATTGGGAATCGTCTTACGACGAGGGTTATTCTACCGACCTTATCGCCGGCGAAGCAGTGAAGTGTATCAACAAATATGCCGATGATGGGCCTTTCTTCCTGCATGTCGCTTTTAATGCGCCCCACGAACCGTTACAGGCCAAGCCGGAAGATATCGCAATCTATACCGGGAATGTGGATTTGTTGAAAGGGAAAAAACATAAGGAAGCGCTCTATTCGGCGATGGCGACTTGTATGGACAGGGGAATCGGAGAAATACTTGACGCACTCAAAAGAAAAAATGTATATGAAAACACGCTGGTCCTGTTTTTTAGCGATAACGGGGCGACTGCGAATGGCGGCGGAAGTAATTTGCCGCTTAGGGGCGATAAACATCAGGAATGGGACGGAGGACTGCGTACCACCGCATTAGTGTCTTACCCTGCGATGTTTAAAGGGGGACGCCAAGTCGAACAGGTGATTGGCGTGGTAGATATTATGCCTACCATCCAAGGGCTTCTGGGAATGGACGGGACGTCAGGCCGGCTTTTCGACGGGATCGACGTTTCAGATATTTTCTGCGGCGAAAAAGAAATTGTCGAAAGGGATTTATATCTCGGATGCGGAGCCGTTGTCAATAATACATTCAAATTGATTCTGCCGGGTAAAAATGGAAATATGAAACTGGAGGATGTTTTTTTATCCTGTTATCCCGACGATCCATACGAAAAGGCCGATGTCGCAGATCGTTACAAACAGGAGACAACCCGTATGCGAGCCGTGGCCGAACATTTTGACGCTATTCAACCGGCCGTCAAACTGCCGCCTTTCGGAGAAGGACGGGAAACTTTTACGGCGCCTTTTGAATGGAAAGTTGTGAAATAAACCGTATCTTATGCAAAAACGTCTATGTCCGCATTTCAACTTAAACAACTATGAAACGAACATGAACCAACGGTCTTTTAGCGAAGCGTTAAAAAAAACGGCTTGCGCCAAAGAGTTATGAACATTTGTGAGTTCTATGTTACCAAAATGTTAAAAAATAAATAATGTACACATGAAACGAACATGCAAAACGGCTTGCGCCAAAGATTTATGAACATTGTGAGTTCTATGTTACCTTAGTGTTAAAATTTAAATAATGTACACATGAAACGAACATGAACCAACGGTCTTTTAGCGAAGCGTTAAAAAAAACGGCTTGCGCCAAAGAGTTATGAACATTTGTGAGTTCTATGTTTCCTTAATGTTAAAAAATAAATAATGTACACATGAATATATCCGATAAAGCATTATTATTACCATCGCTGACAATGACTCTGGCTTTCGGGATGCAACAAACGGACGCACAAACGAAACGGCCGAATATTGTGTTTTTTATTGCCGACGATTGCCGGCGGCAGGATTTGGGCTGTTACGGAAGCGTTGACGCCATCACGCCAAATATCGACCGTTTAGCTTCGCAGGGATTGAAGTTCAATAATTTTTTCCAGGCTACGGCTATGAGCTCGCCTACGCGCCATTGCCTCCTTACAGGCTTGTATCCCGTAAGGTCGGGCGCTTATCCCAACCATACGTTTATCAGGGATGGCATAAAAACCCTGCCGTACTATCTGAAAAACGCAGGCTACCGGGTGGCGTTGCAAGGTAAGCGGCACATAGCGCCCGACAAAGCTTTTCCTTTTGAATACCTCGGTAAAGGCTCCGACCATGTGAATCCCGGTCAAATAGAGCCTTTTATTGCCGATGCGGTTGCAGCCGGTCAACCCTTTTTCCTGTATGTGGCTTCGCATGACCCGCATAGTCCCTGGACGCGCGGCAACCGCGCCCTGTTCGATCCCGATAAGCTCGCTCTGCCGCCAAACCTCGTCGATACGAAGGAAACACGCGAAAAATATGCCGCGTATCTTGCCGAAATCAATAAGTTGGACGAAGACGTAGGGCGGGTGGATGCGCTGCTCGAAAAATACGGCGCCGCCGACAATACGATCTTTATATTCACAAGCGAACAGGGGTATTCGTTCCCGTTCGCTAAATGGACATGTTATGATGCAGGTTTGCAAACCGCCTTTATCGTAAGGTGGAAAGGCGTCGCCAATCCCGGCGGAACAACCGGGTCGATGTGCGAATATGTCGATGTGACGCCTACTATTGTGGATATTGCAGGCGGTGAAAAGCCGGAGGACATAGATGGCCGCAGTTTTTTGAGCGTCATACGGAAACCGGAAAGCAAATTCAAAGATTATACCTATTCGATTCATACCACGCGGGGAATCATTGGCGGCTCCGATTACTACGGGATACGTTCCGTGCGCGACGACAAATACAGGTATATTCTTAATCTTACGCCTGATGTTGCCTTTGATTGCGTAGCGACAAAAAAGAAGGACGACGTATGGGCGTCATGGATTAAAAAGGCGAAAACCGACGACTTTGCCCGACGACAGACGACGTTCTACCGACATCGTCCGAAAGAAGAATTATACGACGTTCTAAACGATCCTTTCCAGATGAACAACCTGGCCGACGATCTTCAATATGCAAATACGCTTGCTTCGTTGCGGAACAAACTGTTCCAATGGATGGAACAACAGGGCGACAAAGGTCAACAGACAGAAATGGAAGCCCTCGAACATCAGGCAAAATCGTTAGCGTCCGGCGAAAATCGCCCTACGTCCGTAGTGGGAGGCAGCTCCGATACGGACGCCGCAAACCGCGATAAGACCGCCCCTCGGCGCCGGTCGTTGACCGACGAATACGGCGACGCCGATACGCGCGACGCCGATACGCGTATCCCCGATTGCGTGGAACTTGCAATAGATTGCTGGCTTCGCGATACATGGGTGACCGCAGGGCCTGACGGGTATTTCTATATGACAGGTACCATCGCACGCAAAACAAAAGGCGAACCGCATTGCTGGGACTGGAACGACGGAATCCCCCTATGGCGCTCGTCCGACCTTAAATCGTGGGAAGATATGGGCGTGATATGGGCGTTTAACAGAGACGGAACCTGGCAAAAAGACCCTTTTGTTGAGAAAGAGGAAAACATGCCCAGGTTGTCGGTTAACGGAGATACGCTGGATAATAAATTCAGGGCGTTATGGGCGCCGGAAATTCATTATATAAAAAGCCTCAAAAACTGGTTCATCGTGGCGTGCGTAAATAATTCCGCCGTCGGACAGGGTTCGTTCATCCTGAAAAGCGCTACCGGAAAACCGGAAGGACCATACGTCAATATCGAAGGAAACAAGGATAAACCTGTTTTTCCGAGGATAGACGGCAGCTTATTTGAAGACACGGACGGTACGGTTTATTTCGTGGGACATAATCACTATATCGCCCGGATGAAACCCGACATGAGCGGTTTTGCCGAAGATTTACGCGAGTTGAAAGAAACAAAATATCCCGTCGAACCGTATATCGAAGGCGCTTCCATCATAAAACACGACGGCAAATATTTCCTCTTACAGGCCATTTGGTCGAATCGTATGCCCGACGGTAGCGAAACCTATGCCGCGAAACGGAACAATGAGACCTGCTACAGTTACGATTGCGTGATCGCCACAGCCGACAATGTTTACGGGCCTTACGGCAAACGCGAAAATGCCCTCACGGGGGGCGGACACAATATTTTGTTTCAGGACAAAAACGGAAAGTGGCGGGCTACTATTTTCTATAATCCGAGAGGAAGCCAGGCGAAAGAGTTTAAACAAACCTGCCGTCCGGCGTTAGTCCCGATGAAATACGAAAACGGACGATTCCTGCCTGACCCGGAAAGATGCGTCGAATGAATAATATTCAACGATAAATAAATGTGCGTATGAAAAAGTTATTTGGGACAATCGGAACTTCATTATTGGGCATGACTGCGGCGGCGCAGACTGCCGACAAGCCTAATATTATCATTATCCTTGCCGATGATATGGGATATTCGGATATCGGATGCTATGGCGGCGAAATAGAGACGCCTAATATCGATCGCCTTGCGCAAAACGGATTGCGCTATCGCCGGTTTTATAATTGCGCCCGCAGTTGTCCGACGCGCGCTTCCCTGTTGACGGGATTGTATCCGCATCAGGCAGGTATGGGATGGATGGCGGCGGCGGACTTGCAAACGCCGGCTTACCAAGGGTATCTCAACAAGCAATGCGTTACAATCGCCGAAGTATTGCAGTCGGCCGGATACAGTACGTATATGGCGGGAAAATGGCATGTAAGCAGCGACCGGCAAAACAAAGGTCTCGTAAAAGACAACTGGCCCTTGCAACGCGGATTTGAGCGGTATTTTGGCATCGTCGAAGGCGCCTCCAATTATTACAATGTAAAATATACGAATGACAACGACCAGGCCATGTCGCCGGACGATGGCTCTTTCTATTTCACCCATGCCCTCAGCGACAGCGCGTCTGCATTTATCGCCCGGCACGATTTTGCGGCAAACCCGCTCTTCCTGTATCTGGCCTACACGTCGCCTCACTGGCCTTTGCACGCGCTGCAAAAAGACATCGACAAATATACCGGACGCTATAAGGTCGGATGGGACCGCTTGCGGCGGGAACGGTTCGAGCGCCAGAAAGAGATGGGCTTGTTTGCCGCAGACGCCCTCCTCTCGCCACGCGACGAAGCCGTCGCCGCCTGGGACGATTTGCCGGAACGGGAACAGGAGGAGTTTGTCCGACGCATGGCTATATATGCCGCTCAAATTGATGCGATGGACCAGGGAATAGGGCGTGTTATCAACTCGCTGGAGAAGAAAGGGCAATTCAATAACACGGCCATCTTTTTCCTTTCCGACAATGGCGCGTGCGCCGAATTTGTCAGCGGCGGAAAAAGCAAAGCCGTAAACGGTAAAGCCGATACGCACGAAAGTTACCGCATCCACTGGGCGAACCTTAGCAGTACGCCTTTCAGGGAATATAAACATTTTACGAATGAGGGTGGTATCGCCACTCCTCTTATTGTACATTATCCCAATGGTATCGATCGCAAACTTAACAACGCTTTTGTAAGCGATTATGGTCATTTGATTGATCTTATGGCTACTTGCACGGATTTGGGAAAGGCGCAGTATCCGGAGACATTCGGGGAAAACAGTATCATACCCATGCAAGGCGTAAGCCTTACGCCCAACTTTTCGGGTAAACGCATGGAAAGGCCGTCGCCCGTTTTCTGGGAACATGAAGCGAACATCGCCGCGCGCGACGGTAAATGGAAAATTGTCGCCAAAACAAAAGAGGGAACGCCATTCGACAAGTCGTCGGTCAAACTATATGACCTGGACGCCGACCCGACTGAGATGAGCGACTTGTCGGAACGCTACCCCGAACGGAGAGAATATCTGTTTGCTCGCTGGAACGCCTGGGCCGAAGACGTCGGCGTTTTTCCTTTGGATACGCGGGGATACGGACAGCGGCAGAACGCCTACCGCCGAGTGATTAACGGCGAATTTGACGATCTTTTCGGCGACTGGAACTTGATCTGTCGCGACGATGCAGAGGTAAATTTCACCATCGATACCGAAAACGCCATTTCCGGTAATAAAACGGCAAAAATAGAAGTTGTCCGAAAAGGCCGACAACCGGCGTCGGCCTTGATGAAATGGACGCTTCGCCTCAACCCCTCCGAGACGATGGCGATCGGCTTTAAGGCGAATGCCGACAGGAATACGAAATTATTTTTCCGCATCGAAAAAGTCGACGAACCTCAACTCAACATATTGGACGAAGAAATTCGACTGACGCCGCATACGGAGACGTTTCGTTTTGACGATATAACAGTCAGGAAAGGCGGCGCCTACCAGATCGTTTTCTATCTGGGCGATACCGACGGCACGTGCCGGATCGACGCAGTTCAATTGAATATCACGAATTAAAAATAAAACAGTAAAAACATCATGAATTACAAATTGCAAAATAAACGCTGTCAGTCGCGGATGAAAAGAATAAAAACATTCGCCCCCTGCCTCCTCTCGTCGCTGTCGTTTGCAGGCATGGCAGCGGAAAAACCGAATGTGGTAGTCATTATTGCCGACGACCTTGCTACGAACGAGTTAGGTTGCTACGGCGGACAAAATATCGCGACGCCCAACATCGACCGGATCGCCCGCGAAGGCGTGCGGTTTACGAACAATTTTGCCTCGTGCGCCATGAGCGTGCCTGTCCGGGCTTCGTTATATACCGGTCTGTATCCCGTGCGGCATGGCTCGTTCCGCAACCATAAAAATTCATACCCCGATATCCAAAGCATCACGACTTATCTTCCGGCGGCAGGTTATCGTGTGGGGCGGACGGGGAAAACACATACCCAGCCACGTCATGTTTACGAGTTCGAAGAGGCGCCCGGTTTTGAAATAAATTGCGTTTCTCCGACGGCAAACTATACCACTGACGGGATAAAAGAGTTTATCACGGGCAGCGACCAGCCCTATTGCCTGTTTGTTTGCAGCACAAACCCACATGCCCCATGGACGGTAGGCGACCGCAGTAAAATTGATGCAGACAAATTAATCCTCCCGCCCAACCTGTTCGACAATAAAGAAACGCGATTGCTGTACCGCGACTTCCTGGCCGAAATAGGCGCATTGGACGAACAGGTTGGCGCCGTACTTAAAATGCTTGAAGAAACAGGCCGGTTAGACAATACGCTGGTGATGTTCCTCGGCGAACAGGGTCCGCAGTTCCCGTTCGGCAAATGGACCTGTTATTATTTCGGGCAACACAGCGCATTAGTAGCGCGTTATCCGAAGAAAATAAAAGCGGGAACGGTAACCGACGCCATCGTACAGTATGAAGACGTCACGCCGACGCTGCTCGAACTTGCAGGAGGCGCGCCTGTGGACGGTCTTGACGGGCAGAGCTACCTGTCGGCGCTTTTCGGGGAGAAACAGGAACACCGGCAGTGGGCTTACGGCATCCACAACAATATCCCGGAAGGGACGTCCTATCCCATACGCAGCATTCAGGATAAACGGTACAAGTTGATAATTAACTTGACGCCGGAAGCGGTCTATTATGAAAAACACATGATGAATGTAAACGACAAGAAACGAGTATGGGGAAGTTGGGTGGAAAATGCTAAGACCGACAGCGTCGCCAAAAAAATTGTGGACAGATTCACCTCCCGTCCCGCCATCGAATTTTACGATCTGGCCGTCGACCCGTGGGAACTGGAAAACTTGGCAAACGACCGTCAATATGCGGAAAGGATTGCCCGAATGGAGGCGGAACTGAAAAATTGGATGACGCAGCAGGGCGACAAAGGCGCCGAATTGGATAAATAATATTATAGGCTTCCGCCGGCCAGATCCAGCAGTTCGTTTGTGATGGCTTGTTGACGTGATTTGTTGAATTCGATTGTTAGCTCGCCGACTAAATCGTCGGCGTTGTCCGTAGCCGTTTGCATGGCAATCATACGCGCTGCATATTCCGATGCATTGGAATCCAGAAGCGCGGCGTACAGTTGCAGTTTAATGCTCTTGGGTACCAGGGTTCCGAGTAGCTTTTCACGTGAAGGCTCATAGATGTATTCTCCATGCTGATATCCTTGCTTTTCCGAAACAGGAAGAATAACCGGCAATAACGGCTCCTTAACAAGTTCCCGGGAGCCTGCCCTTTTAAAATGATGGTATATCAGCTCCACGCGATCTATCTGATTATTTTCGAATTGTGCGATTAATGATGCTGCAAATGCTGCAATTGTATTATAATCAGCTTTACCGGCCATACTTTCAAAGTTTTTGGTTATGGTTATCCCTGTTTTCCGGATGTTATCATACACTTTTCTACCTATTGTATAAATAAAGATATGTTCATCAGACAATGACTTTTTGTATTTATCAATGGTTTTTTGCAACTCGCGGGAAACGTTTGAGTTGAAGGCGCCACAAAGCGATGAATCGGAAGAAAAAGCGATGATTGCCACATTCATAACGGGGCGCTCACGGTTTAACGGACCTGAATAGTCGCCCGTCAGCAATGATTCCATGACGTGGCGTAATGCTTCCGAATAAGGAAGCATATTGTATATCATACTTTCGGCTTTATGTAATTTTGCCGATGATACCATTTTCATTGCCGAAGTAGTTTTCCGGATGCTTTTGATGGAGTTGATCCGTTTTTTTATTTCCTTGAGCGCCGCCATAGAACTGTTTAAGATTTACTGCTTCCGGTTATCTTTGCCGCACACTCTTCGATGGCTGCTATGATCTTGTCATCTAATATACCTTTACGTAACGGCGCCAGAACGTCTTCCTGATGGTTACTCCGGAGAAGTTGCAGGAATGTTTGCTCAAATTCGGATATTTTACTTGAATCTACGTTTTTAAGAAGCCCTTTTGTTCCGCAATAGAGAACGGCGACCTGTTCTTCAACAGGCATTGGCGTATATTGCGGCTGGATAAGCAGCCGGGCGTTTTTCTGACCTTTGTCAATCGTAAAAGCCGTGACTGCATCAAGATCGCTGCCGAACTTGGTAAACGACTCTAATTCGCGATACTGCGCCTGATCTATTTTTAAAGTACCCGCAACCTGTTTCATTGCTTTTACCTGTGCGCTTCCGCCTACGCGCGAAACGGATATGCCGACGTTGATAGCAGGGCGTATCCCTTGATTAAACAAGTCCGTTTCAAGAAATATCTGTCCGTCGGTAATGGAAATTACATTGGTGGGGATATAAGCCGACACGTCGCCGGCCTGTGTTTCGATAATAGGCAACGCGGTCAGCGAGCCGCCTCCTTTTACTTTGTTTTTAAGGCTTTCGGGCAGGTCGTTCATTTTTTCTGCGACATCCTGCTGATTGATTATTTTTGCCGCACGCTCCAGAAGACGCGAGTGCAGATAAAAGATATCGCCGGGATAAGCTTCACGGCCTGAAGGGCGGCGAAGAACAAGCGATACTTCGCGATAGGAAACGGCCTGTTTCGACAAATCGTCATAAATAACAAGCGCATGACGGCCGGTATCGCGGAAATACTCGCCGATTGCCGCGCCGGCAAAAGGTGCAAAGTACTGCATGGCTGCAGGATCGGAGGCTGTTGCTGCCACAACGACCGTATAGTCCATCGCTCCTTTTTCATGCAATGTGTTCACAACCGAAGCCACCGTCGAACCTTTTTGTCCCACGGCAACATAAATACAATAAACGGGATCTCCTTTCTCAAAATTGGAACGTTGGTTTATGATTGTATCAATAGCAATGGCTGTTTTACCTGTTTGTCGGTCTCCGATGATTAACTCGCGTTGTCCGCGACCAATCGGGATCATTGCATCAATCGCTTTTATGCCTGTTTGTAACGGTTGATTTACCGGCTGGCGGAATATGACTTCCGGCGCTTTTCTTTCGAGCGGCATGCGAAAGCGTTCGCCTTCAATCAATCCTTTACCGTCAAGCGGTTCTCCGAGGGAATCAATCACGCGCCCGAGCATGCCTTCGCCTACGTCAATCGACGTAATTTCTTTTGTTCGTTTTACCGAGAATCCTTCTTTTACTTTATCCGTAGGTCCGAGAAGAACTGCGCCTACATTGTCCTCTTCGAGATTCATGACAACTCCCTTGACGCCATTTTCAAATTCCAGAAGTTCGTTTGCTTCGGTATTATTCAACCCGTAAATGCGGACAACTCCGTCGCTTACCTGCAGTACTGTTCCTACTTCGTCAAACGAAGCCTTGATATTTATTTTATTAAGTTGCATTCTAAGCGCTTCCGAAACTTCGCTTATTTTTATATTGTCTGTCATAATTAAAAGGTATTCTGGTTTGATTTTACTACATGCAAGCTAAATGATCGACTTATTCATTTGCGCCAGTCGATGATTGATCCGATCGAGTTGTCCTTTGACCGAAGCGTCTATACGTATGTCGTTCATCTGGAAAATAAATCCTCCATCAATAGACGGATCAATACGATTGGAAAATTCGACCTTTCCGTGCGTTTTCAATTCTGCAAGATAACGTATACGCGCTAACGCATTGCGAGGTAATCTTCTTGCCGAAATAAGATGAACGACGTTAATCCTTTTTTTCTGCCGGTAAAACTTTTGATAACTGAGCGCGATCATCTGTACGGCATCGGTTCTGTGATTTGTTACGACAAGGTCTATGAAGTCAAGATAGGATTGCTCCGCATTTTTTCCTGTCGCGTTTTTGAGCAGATCAACCTTGTGCTTTGTTGGAATCATAGGAGATTTCAGGGTCGTTCTTAAATCCGGCATTTTCCGCAATAAAGTTTCGAGTATCTGCATTCTGTGATATAAAAGGGTCTCTTCACCCATGTCGGATGCGTGAAAATATAAAGCCTTTGCGTATCTTTTAGAAATTAATCCTTCGTTCATTGATTCGGAGAAATTTAGTTTTCAGTTACTCCTTTAGTTTTTTACCGCATCGGAGTTTTCAATCTCGTCAAGAAGCTGAGCCATCAGTTTATCGTGAGTTTCCGTATTCTCCAACTGATGTCGCAGTATTTTTTCCGCAATGTCGACCGATAATGATGCAACCTGCGAGCGGATTTCTCCGATTGCTTTTTGTTTTTGCAGGTCGATCAGGCGGATTGCTTCGTTCAGCTTCCGTTTTCCCTGTATGGCTGCGTCATCTTTTGCTTTCTGTATGATCTGCGCCGCTTCTTTTGTCGCCTGCTTTAATATATTTTGCTGCTGTTTATGGGCGTCGTTCAAAATATCATCGGCTTTTTGCCGGACGATTTCCAGCGTGCGGTTCGCTTCATCGGCTTTTACTAATGACTGCCGAATGTAATCCCGTCTCTCATTCACCGATTTGGTGATGACGGGAAATCCGAATTTTGCCAGCAGTCCGAAAACGAAGGCAAAGGAGATAATCATCCAGAACAGCAGTCCTAAACTTGGAGTCAATAATGACATAACTCTTTAACCTAAAGCCATGAGGCATACGACAATAGCAAATAAAGCCGCTCCTTCTATTAAGGCAGCGACAATGATCATAGACATGCGTACGTCGCTGGCAGCTTCCGGCTGACGCGCTATCGCTTCCATGGCGCCGGCGCCGATTTTCCCGATTCCGAGAGCGGCTCCTAATACTACAATTGCTGCGCCGATAGGAGCGGCCAAAGGACCAAAATTCACTGTCGCTTGTAGCAGAATGTTTAATAGAATCATAATTTTTAATTTATTAAGTTAGTAAATATTTATTTCGTATTTTAAATTGATTTTACGTCGGATATTACTTTATTTTCTTTCGTGCCATGCGCATGCTCCTGGCGTGAAAGTCCGATAAATACGGCGGACAGCATGGTGAAAACATATGCCTGAATATAAGCGACCAGTATTTCCAGAAAACTCATAAATATGGATAAGACGACAGAAAAAACGGTCATTCCCATATTCATGGCAACCCCCATTCTGACCGTTATGAAAACAAGGCATGTAAGCGCCAGAATAACCGCATGTCCGGCCGTGATATTTGCAAAAAGACGGATGGTCAGAGCGAATGGTTTGGATATGACGCCGAATAACTCTATGACAGGCATTAACGGAATAGGCGTTTTCATCCATAAAGGCACGTCCGGCCATAGTATTTCTTTCCAGTACTCCTTGTTTCCGAACAGGTTAATGGCAATCATGGTACATAACGCCAAAACCAGCGTAACGGATATGTTCCCCGTCACATTGGCTCCGCCGGGGAAAAACGGTACTAATCCCATCAGGTTATTAATGAAGATAAAGAAAAATGCAGTTAACAGATAGGGGGAGTAGCGCGCATAATCTTTTCCTATACTGTTCCGTATAATACTGTCTTCAATGTTCATAACAAACATTTCCACCGCTCCGACGAATCCTCCCGGAACGGCATTTTTTGGGCGTTTTTTATACCAGCGCGCGACAGAAAGGAATATGACGAGCATGATCATCGAGTTTATTATTATGGCAAACGCTATTTTGGTCAGCGATAAGTCTATCGGACGTATTTCTTCGCCGGCTTCGTTTAACGCTACTAATTTTCCGGCATAATCATCTTTGCCGGAAAGATAAAATCCTTTATAGCTATGGCCGTGATCTATCCGTGAAGACGAAAATATATGAAAACCGTTGTTTGATGAGTATACAATAACCGGCAGATAAATAGAGATATGATGGTCATTGATGGTCGTTATATGCCACCAGTAAGAATCCTGTATGTGCTCAAAGATGATCTCTTTGGGATTGATATCGCCGCCGGAAAGACCTTCTGTTGCATACGCTTTTACGCTGACCGGCAATATAAACAGGAGGATCAGAAAGAGCCATTTCATATATTTATCTGTTTTCTTCTGCATTTTGTCGTCTTTTTTCAATTTTGTGCAGTTTATCAATATTATATAGTATAAACAGTTTCAGCCCCATAAAGAATATATAAAAAACGCTGAATGCAATTAATATGGTATGTTCTTGTACATCGACGAAATAGTAGTAACAGAACATCAGGATAAACGAAAGAATCATCTGAGCGACATTGAACAACATCAGTCTTGCGATGGCGCGTCCGGGATGAAGTCTTTTGCGCTTCATCCTGGATAGTACGAGAAGTACGCTGATACTTAATACCAGAAAGTAGGCCGGAATAAGAAACAGGTAATTTGTGAAATAAGAAGGATATACCATTTTAACAAATGCCAATTCCAGTATTCCGAATATAATTATACCGAAAATAACGAGTTTCCTGGTTTCTTTTGCCCTGTATGCTTTATCCATGATTTTGTCGTTTGTTGTTACTTTGTTCGAAATGTTGTTCCACGCAAGCGGCGATCTGGTCTTTCTTCACTTCTACAAAGCCGCTTTCTATGGGTATCATTTGTTTTTCTCCATCGGAAGAGTAGCAGACAATGTGTCCTTTTACCAGCGTGGATATAATCGGCGCGTGCGACGGATAAACGGAAAATAATCCCAATTCTCCCGGAAAGGTAACGTGAGATACATTTCCGTCATATATATTTCCGGTCGGAGAAAAGATTTTTATTTTTATCATGATTAAATTTCTGTTTATTTATGTGTACATTATTTATTTTTTAACGTTTCGCTAAAAGACCGTTGGTTTATGTTCGTTTCATTTGACTTTTTATTTTTTCGGCTTTCTCTATCGCATCCTCTATTGTACCTACATTGAGAAATGCCTGTTCGGGGAGTTCGTCGACTTCTCCGTCAAGAATCATACGGAAACCTTTGATCGTGTCTTCTATAGAAACCATAACGCCCGTAACGCCCGTAAACTGTTCGGCAACAGAGAATGGCTGGGACAGAAAACGTTGTATGCGACGCGCACGGTTAACCGTCCGGCGGTCTTCGTCGGAAAGTTCTTCCATGCCTAGTATGGAAATGATATCTTGCAACTCTTTATTACGCTGAAGAATCTGTTTTACGCGTTGCGCTGTTTCATAATGATCCTGCCCGACTATATTCGGATCCAGAATGCGCGACGTCGATTCGAGCGGGTCGACAGCAGGATATATACCAAGCTCTGTAATTTTACGGCTTAATACGGTTGTCGCGTCAAGGTATGAGAATGTGGTTGCAGGAGCCGGGTCAGTCAGGTCGTCAGCCGGAACATATACCGCTTGTACGGATGTGATAGAACCGGTTTTTGTTGACGTGATCCTTTCCTGTAAGTGTCCCATTTCTGTCGCAAGCGTCGGTTGATATCCGACAGCAGAAGGCATCCGGCCCAAAAGGGCGGAAACTTCGCTTCCGGCCTGTGTGAAACGGAAGATATTATCGATAAAGAATAAAATATCATTGGAATCATCATCCGCATCGCGGAATGATTCGGCCATGGTTAATCCCGATAATGCTACGGAAGCGCGCGCGCCCGGCGGTTCGTTCATCTGACCGAAGATCAGTGTTGCTTGAGATTTTTTTACTTCTTCATAATCAATTTTAGATAAATCCCAGCATCCTTTTTCCATAGACTCTTCAAACTCTTTGCCATAACGTATAACTCCGGATTCAATCATTTCACGAAGCAGGTCGTTCCCTTCGCGTGTGCGTTCTCCCACGCCTGCAAACACCGAAAAGCCGTTGTGCCGTTTGGCTATATTGTTGATGAGTTCTTTAATGAGTACGGTTTTTCCAACTCCGGCGCCGCCGAACAAGCCAATCTTTCCTCCTTTCAGATAAGGTTCCAGGAGGTCGATCACTTTAATACCGGTAAATAATATTTCCTGTTTTGTGGAGAGATCTTCGAATTTAGGAGCCTCCCTGTGTATCGGTAAGGTTTGTGTCGCTTCCAGCGCCCTCATTCCGTCTATCGTTTCTCCGATTACATTGAGAAGCCTTCCTTTGGTTTGTTCGCCGACAGGCATGCTTATCGGCAGATAGTCGGATACGGCTTCCATTCCACGACGTAGTCCGTCGGTAGAGTCCATAGCGACTGACCGGACGCTTTTTTCTCCGATATGTTGTTGAATCTCAGATACCAGTACGCGCCCGTCCGGTCGTCGTATTTTCACGGCATCGTGTATGGAAGGAAGGGTTATGATGCTTCCGCTGTCATTGTCTGTTTCAAAACTTATGTCTATCACCGGCCCGATTATCTGGGATATATGTCCTTTTATTTCCTTTTGCATATAATTTTTTTGTTGACAGAGACGACTTATGCGGCAAATATACGCTTTTTTTTTAATTTAAAAAAACAACAGTTAAACGATTGCACGGAGAAACTACGAAAAGCGACCTCCAACTTCTTACGAATCAAAATAATAAACTCAGCCTGAAAAAAGACAGTATAAAGCTGCTTTAGATGTGGAATACCTCAAAATAATTATAAACTTTTGATGCGGTTGCCCTGGACCGGACACAAATAATAATTCAACTTTCGCAAGTTATTTAACTTGCTTATTTATAATAAAAAAAGATAGCGCAAGTTGAGAGCAATACAAAATAAGTCTTGCTTATTTTTATTGCCGAAACGCCGCCTGTCTTCAATTTTAGGGAGAAAAGATATATATTTGCAAACAATTAAAATCATGCTTATTTTTACACGGTAAAATAATACGGTTTGAATATGGACAGGAAATCAAAAACAAAAGAAAAAAGAGGCGTACGCAACCTTATCCGTTTCGACTGGGCGATGAAGCGTCTGCTGCGCAACAAGGCCGA
>JAIROL010000001.1 GCA_031257565.1 Tannerella sp.
AGTTGGGTATAACCCCGCCGATATCTCATAAGGGTTGAATAAGAAGAGCCGTGTGAGGGGAGACTTTCACGCACGGTTCTGTGAGAGGCTGGCGCTGAAATGCGCTGGCCTACTCGACAATTTTTACATTAAACCGGTATCCTGAACCAATAACGCGACCGACCCATCAGAGCAGGAATAAATACAACTGTTTCGGGAAAGCGGATAAACTGTATTAATCAACGAATTGGATACTTTCTTTCGCCAGAGTAGCTTTCCGGTTTCAGATTCCACAGCGAACAACTCGCCGGTCATGGCGCTTCCGAAGATAACTCCATCTTTTTCCTGGGGCATGGAGGGTGCAAACTCATATCCATATCCTACAAAAGTAGCCCAGAGTTTTTCAGCATTATTACTTTTTGCAGAAAAACAAACGATACTGTCATTCATGGTTTTGGAAAATACCCGCAACGAATCGCCCGACAAGCCAATGGTTTCCCTTACCATCGATTGTCCTGTTCGCCATATATTCTGCCCGGATTGTATATCAATGGCTGTCATGAAACGATCGGGAGCCGTAATAAAAACCTTGCCCTCCGTAGCTACAGGCCATACGGCAGCCGGTGAAAAATGCATCCGCGTATGGTCTCCGTTCCATTTCCAAAGAAGTTCACCGTCGGTTTTACGCAGTGCATACAGGTTATTATCCCATGCACCGAATATTACCGTGTTGCTGTATATCAACGGACGGGTCTCAATATATCCCTTCACTCCGTTAAATACCCAGAGCAGTTTTCCATCGTCAAGGTTAATGGCGCGGAAAGCGCCATCACTTGCACCGATATATACTATACCGCCGGTAATTGCAGGAACTCCCAACACCGGTTCGTCAGCGGATATGTCCCATCGTAGTTCACCGGTGGATGTGTTCAGACAATAGATATGTTTGTCGGCTGATCCGAACACTACCTTTCCATCACTTACTGCTGCCGTTCCCACAATCCGCTTTCCTGTTTTGTAGCGCCATTTTTGTTTTCCTGTTTTGGTGTCGAGGCAATGGAAATACCCAATATCATCACCGATATACACATATCCGTCCGATTCCACAGGCGAAGCATATATTGCCGCTCCTAATTGTTGCCGCCACACTTCTTTTACAAAGGGATACCGGTTGTTGAGCGAATAGTCCGGACGTTCGTATCCGGCAATATCAGTATCGTAATATTTTTTATGCAGTGAATAACCTCCGCGTCGTTGAATCTCAGGCGATCCGGTAATACGATTGTAGGCGACAACAGAGTCGGTTGTCACCTCGAAGATTGTATATCCTCCGGCCGGGTCTTTGGCTCGCAGGGTCGAGCGGTTGATAAAGGCCGGAATGCCGTCGTAAGTGCATAATTTGTTTGAGTGGTGGTGTCCGCCAAGAATCGCCCGCACATTGTAATGCCGGAACAGATCGGTGGCCTCGTACCAGTTGTCAACATCGCCTTTCTGTAAAGGATAATGAGTGGTAATAATTACCGGCCTCTTTTTGCCCCATTTCTTCAGGTCGTGCTCCAACGCATCAATGTCTTGAGGCGCTATATGTCCATCGGCCATCCGGATTACCGGCCCTGTATTAAATCCAAGAAAAAGGAAGCCGTTGTATTCAAATTTAAAATAGTCCGATCCGTATATAGCGGCAAAATCGGTAGCGCCCGATTCACTCCATTTTGTTTCGTGATTGCCTGACGTGCAGTAGTAAGGAATATTCATATTGTCAAGTATATTTTTTGCCATTTGCAGTGATTTACGGTCGCCGTTTTCGGTAACATCTCCGGATACGATCACAAAGGCAAGCCCCGCTGTAGCATTGATCTCATCCACAGCATTCCGTAAATCGACTTTTGCAACAGGAGATTTGTCTGAAATGTGCAGATCAGTGAGTAATGCAAACCGGAATGACTGCGCAAATACAGGACAGGAAATAATTAGTAATATAATTACTCTAACAAAACGATTTAACATATTTTTTATTTAATTAATTCAACGATTGCACTAATAGGTAAATGGTCCGATAATTGTACCTGACAGGTAGTCGCCTCAACAATAGCCCATTTATTCTTTGGGTAACAGAATATATAATCAATTTGGTTGCGGGGTGCATCTGCAGGAGAGGTTGGCTCCATCTTGCATAAAGGCTTCCATGCACTCATCATACCCTCGCCGATTTCTTTAGAGTCGGGACAAGCATTGAAATCTCCTGCAATAATGACCGGATTGGTTTTATTCAAAAGTACCTCATTCAGTTTTTTTACCTGAACCTGACGTTCTTCGGTATTTGTATAGTCCAAATGGGTACAGGCGAAGGTAAAATACTGACCTTCGCTATATTCCACATCAGCCACCAATACGGCCCGCTGTTCCTTTCCGTTTTCAGTTTTAGGCAGGTAAATTCGTTCGACTGTTGCAAGCGGATACTTGGATAATATTCCTATGCCGTAATATCCGCCGGCATAAGGAATAGTTTTACCATAAGCAGTCAACATTCCGGTGTGAAATCCCAGTTCGGTGATGAAATCTTTGCCATGCTGTCGAGGAGTGAGTTCGCGCCTGGTACGACAATCAACCTCCTGTAGCGCCACTACGTCGGGTTCCTGTTCCTTGATGAAAGCGGCTAACTCTTCCAACGAAGTCAACTCGCCGAAACGTATATTGTAACAAAGCGCCTTCAGCCGTACGGGTTGTTTTTGAGCATATATTCCTGATAATCCTATCAAAAGGAATAAAAAAACAAAATTAATTTGTGTTACTATTTTCACGTTTACATTATTTATTTTTTAACACTAAGGAAACATGGAACTCACAGTATGTTCATTGTCTTTGGCGTAAGCCGGTTTTTTTTAACGCTTCGCTAAAAGACCGTTGGTTCATGTTCGTTTCATGTTCGTTTCATATTTTCAATTTAACCACAAGTTTATTAAAAACGAGACCTCCTCGCTTTCAATTATAAATTGATTAAAAGAGGTTTCGTGGGTTAAAAAAATCAGATAAAATTAATTTCCATTATTGGTGGCTCCGTTTTCCCATCCGGGATTTTGAGTTATGTTCTGATTTTTTACCATTACTAATACGGGGATAGGATATAAATATTGTTTGGGGCCCCATACTTTCATGGCATCGTTGTGGGTATACCACGCCAGATAATAACCTTTGCCGTCTCCGGCTACATGAGCCTGAATGCTTGTAGCGGCCGGATCTGTACTGACCTGTACGGTGGCACAGTCTTCTGCTGCAGCGGAGCCAATGGCATCCTGCGCTTCTTTTAGTCCCTCGGCAGTAGTATAATAAATTACGTCGTAAGAACCGTTCCGGTCAACATCCAACGCCTGATTGATGGCGGGTATGTACATGCCTGTCCAGGTATTTTTCATTATTTCACCATGTTTCCAACGTCTAAGATCATCGAAACGGAAACCTTCCAGAAGTAGTTCCACGCTACGTTCGCGGCGTATTTCCAGAATTGCCGGATCCGTAATATCAGGAAAGTAGTTGCTTTGAAGGTATGTATCCACTACTGTTGGCTTTGCAGTCAGTCCACCTGTTATACCTGCGCGTTGCCGCAATGCTCCGATAGTTTTTCCCCAGTCCTCATCAGTGAGTGTGCCCTGCTCGGCCTTCGCTTCGGCATAGTTCAGCAGGATTTCGGCATAGCGGAAAAGTTGCATTGCGTGGGTATTTTCACTCTTCGTGTCGCTAAAGGTAGCATCCACACAAAGTTTTATCGGCTGGTAACCAAGCCGGGCATAGCCGCCAAATTCAGGTAAGGCAATATTCCCTTCACGCATATATCCAGGTGTACGTATGGTAGCCGCCAATCGCCCGTCACGATTCTGACATTCGTCATAGAAATCTTCATATTGCCAGCCGGAACGATTGGTATATGGCGTCCCGTCTTTTTGCAGGTAGGTGCAGACGAAAGGACGGATCAGATTCAATGCTCCTCCATAAGTCGCTGAAGTCCAACGCCAGTTAGCCTGGTGATATACGCCAAGCGAAGCGCTTGAACAGATAGCCAGCATTGTTTCGGTTGCAGGCGGATTGTCGCTGGTGAATAACGCCCGATAATTGGGATTCAGCGATTTTCCCGAATTGGCCATCACATAAGCTGCTGCGTCTTCTGCGCGTTTCAGCCATGCAGTTGCTGAGGTCGCAGTATTCATGTTGTGGTATTTACGGAAAGTACCTTCGAACAGGCTAACCCGTGCGGTCAGCGCATAGGCTACCCACTTGGTAACCATGGAACAACCTGTAGCGTCGGTGGTACGGGTGATATTGTCGCAGGCAAACCGCAAGTCTTCATATACTTTTTCCATTACCAGTTCACGCGAATCGCGTTGCGCATATAATGCTTCATCGTCCGGCTCCAACGGATGGTCAATCCACGGCACGTCGCCGAACATTTTTACCTTGTCGAAATAGAACATGGCACGGAAAAACCGGGCAATCCCAATGTAGTTATTCCTGACATCTTCGGAAACCGCCGGATCGGTACAGTTTACAATGAAATAATTAATATTTCGCAGATTGTCCCAACTCCAGCCGCCACCATTGTCTTCACTGTATGCATTCAATGTGATAAAACCGGAAAGCGTAGTTGTTGCGCCGAAATCCACCAGTGACTGTTCAATAATACTCTGATCAGTAGCATTAGGCAACATATTATAAAACGAAATGGAGTATGCATCAATACCTTCTGCCGAACTGAAAATGGCCTTTCTGTCTGTTTCTGAAACAGGCGCTTCATACAAATCGCATGAGAATAACAGGAAAAGACCTGAGGCTAATAAGAATGAATATTTTTTCATATATTTTTACGTTTTTTTGATAAATTAGAATGTAAGCGATACGCCGAGTGAAAAAGATTTCATAAGTGGATAAGCATTTCCTGCTCCCTGATTATAAGAGCTACTAAGATCCGGATCAGTATTTGAGGTAGCTGTTAGCACATCGAAATCTTTTGTGCGTTTGTAAAGGGGCGACCAACAGGCTATGTTCTCACCGCTAAGGTAAATACGTGCATTTTGCACGCCTAATGATGATATCAGACGGTTTGGCAAGGTATATCCGGCAGTCAGGTTTTTCAAACGAAAACAGGATACTTTTTGCATATACCTGTCGGTTTTAATCGAGCTCCATCCACATGCGCCATTATATTGCGAATAGCGTGGCAGGTAAGCATCCGGATTTTCCGGCGTCCAGTAGTTGTCCAGATGCCACGATGGCATGCTGTTATATCCACGATTGTACTGTCCCCAAAAAGGCGTTTCCTGGGCTGGAAACCAATCCTGTTTACCTACTCCCATAAAGAAAGCGGATATAAAGAAATTGTTCCAGTCTGAATTTAAGGTAAAACTATATTGATAACGGGGTTCAGTATTTCCCAGAATGACCATATCTCCAGGGTTATCAGCCGTATTATCCCCTCTGTCAATACGATCTGCTCCACTTTCAGTTTTATTCCCGTTAAGATTAGCGATTTTCACATCGCCGGCACGCCATACATTATCATTGGATGACTTGAAGAGAGTATTACTGTATTCGTCCGGCGAGGGATCGCTCTGGAATAATCCTTCGGTTTTGAACCCCCATACTTCTCCAATAATCTGTCCCTCATAATAGTCGTCCAACGATTTTGTGGCATTATTATACCGGTCAATCTTAGATTGATAATCATACAAAGACCCTTTAATATGGAAGTTAAAAGGCTTTCCGCCCAGCGTAAACTGATCCTGATAACTTAGGGTGACTTCCCATCCCTTAGTAGTCATATCAGCAAAATTGCCTTTAGGTGAAGAAGCGCCGAATACCTCCGGCAATGTAACGCCTACGGTAAACATATCTGTGGTTTTGCGGGTATAATAATCGCCACTGAAGCGGAATTTACCTTGTAACATTCCAAAATCAAAGCCAAAATCCATAGTGGTCGATTTTTCCCATGTCAAACCGGAAGGAATCGGCGACGGCACACTGGTTTGTTTGTTCTTAGCTCCGTTTAATACCCGTCCGGAAGTTCCGATACTCAAAAGTTCGAGATAAGTATAAGGGCTAATATTACCATTTCCCAACGAACCGTAAGAGGCCCGGAATTTAAAATCCGAAAAAATGTCTTTATTTATATTCCAGAATGGTTCTTCCGAAAGTCGCCATCCTCCCGATATGGAAGGAAAAAATCCGAATTGTTGATTTTCAGGAAATTTTGAAGAACCGTCATAGCGGCCATTTACTTCCGCCAGATATCGATCTTTGTAACCGTAATTCAACCGGAAAAAAGTTCCGACAATTCTCCAGTTATTTGCACTCGCGCCCGGGGTGATAGATGTGCCGGTAGCCAAAGAAATACTTTCAGCCGACTCAAGCAATAAGCCGTTACGTTCGAGAGAGCTGTATTTGTAACTTGATGTTTCATAACCATACCCTATCATACCTTTAAAATAATGGTTCCCTGCAAACGTATTTTCGTATTCCGAATATATGTTGGTAGCAATATAAAGGGTGTTCGCTCCGTTTTCTGCAATAATACCGTTTGTATCGCCGATATATGCTGTTACACCTTCCTTTTCGGAATATGGTACTTTCGTGCGTTTTCTGAACATACTGTTGTCTCCATAACGGATAGAAAAATCTCCTGTTACGCGAAAGGTCTTATTGAAAAAATCAGTGGAAAACCCAACAGTGTTCTTGAATAATTTTTTATTGAAATCCTGATAGTTGTTTCCTGTAATAAAACCGCCTACAGTATAACCTGTGGCACGGGTGAAAGATTCATCCGGATTGAATAGCGGCATGGTTGGGAAAGCAGATACTTCTATATATCTTCGGACGTTAGCAGAGAATGATGCGGTAAACGGATCATGCTGGTCTGAATTTGAGAATTCCATGTTATTGGTAACTTTTAACCAGTCAAATACCTGTATACCTCCCTTGGCGCGAATATTGTATGATTTATAGGTGTCGGCGTTATAATTATACTGGCCGCTATTATTGTAAAATCGCCCTGAGACATAAAAATCTGATTTTTCATTTCCTCCCGAAATAGAAACATTGTGATCCTGTACAAGAGCCTGATCTTTGTATAGCAGGTCGTACCAGTCGGTATTGCTGTAATATTCATAGGCGCCGGATGGTAATATTTCTGTTTTGGGGCCTGCTCCGGATGCTTTCCATGCTCTCAGCCTGTCCAGCCATTCATCACTGTACGCCTGCATATTATTATTAATGGAAGTAGGCGCTGTTCCCAGATTATTGACATACGCCGTTCTGAAATGTTCTGTCCAGGTAACCGCATCGGTTACAAAATCCGGTATTCTTGTCGGTGATTGAAGAGAATAATTCCCTGTATAATTAATCATTGTCCTTCCTTTTTGCGGACGTTTGGTAGTGATAAGAACAACGCCGAACGATCCTCTTGCCCCGTATATGGCAGCCGAAGCAGCGTCCTTTAGTACAGAAACGCTTTCGATATCATTAGGGTTTAGCATAGCGGGATCACCCTCTACGCCGTCAATCAGGGTTAAAGCGCTACCACCCTGACCAATAGATGTTTTACCACGCACATTAAATGAGGCCGAACGTGATGATTTCCCATCTGCCATAGAGATGTTCAGGTTAGGAATAGCCCCTTGCAATGCCTGTGTGGTATTAGGTAGCGAGCGGTTTTCGAACACTTTGCTGCTCACAGATTCAACAGCGCCTGTCAGGTTTACTTTCTTTTGCGTTCCGTAACCGACTACTACCACTTCACCTAATGCCTTTACATCGATAATCAATTTAATTAATACGTTTGTTCCCGCTGTAACTTCCGTTTCCGTATAACCAATGTAATTTACTACCAATTTCGCATCGGCCGGAACGGATAAAGAAAATTTACCCTCGCTATCCGTAACCGTCCCAATCGAAAGACTTCCTTTCAA
>JAIROL010000014.1 GCA_031257565.1 Tannerella sp.
GGAATTGGTAGAAAAGAAATTGCTATACAAGCAAGGGGAAACAAAATCCGTAAAGTATCTGTTTAATGCCGAATAATAGCCGAATGGATGCCGAATATGCCGAAATTAGTGGGGCAAGTCGGGCAATAGTTGGGCAATGCAAACAAAAGAGGGTTGTTGTGCCCAATGAACAATCGCAATAACAGTCAGAAATTTTAATAAGTTCATTTGCGTTATATTCGCGACATGTTGATAGAGCGTGACGGAGGATTTTTAGTAACGCTGTTCAAGAACAATTTGACCGAAGAGCAGTTGAAAAAACTCGGATTGAACGAGCGACAGATAGACGCAATGTTGTCTTACAGGACGAAAGGCGAGATAACAAGTTCGGAATATGCAGTAAAGTACAATGTTTCCGATAGAACGGCAAGAACTGATTTGACAGAATTAGTTGACAAAGAAATGCCTGTAAGACAAGGGGATTATAAAACAACTAAATTCTATTTCCGATAAACTTCCGATAAACTTCCGATAAACTTCCGGTATTTCCGATAAATTTCCGATACAATCGCCGAAGTTTTGCCGAATAATTTCCGAAGATGCCGAAGTTTTGCCGAAGTTTTCTATCAAATTATTTGCAACACATTTGCGACATGCCGATATAAGTTTCTGATAATAAGTGTAGGATAATTTTGAGGAAGTGAAGTAACGCCTCTCACAAAGCAAATATCAAAAATAGATGGAAAGCGGTAGAACAATGTTTTACCGCTTTTTTGGTGATGAATATTTTTCGATATTTATGCTTGTATGCGGCAAAGAAACGCCACGCCAACAATTCGGAATCTATCCGCGTTAATTGGAAACGCTCCCTTGAATTGATGAAACTTTTTGCAGGCGATACGCCGCCATTTTCAAAGATAGACAACCGTTTTGCAGGCGATACGCCGACATTTTCAAAGATAGACAACCGTTTGGCAGAAGATTTCAGAATGTTTCTGATGACAACCCATTGCGGCGGTAACAAAAGCGGGACCATATCCCGAAACACCGCCGCAACTTATAATAATCCGCCGTGAGGACAGTCAAATCCTTCGACGCCAAATAAAAATATCCTTTCGTCACCCCGATCGATTCTGCATAAAAAAGAAAATTTTTCATTCAGGTAAACAGTATCTATCCGACCAGTATAATTCAGCCATTATAACAAACTATTACTTATTCCGAACCCGAACAAATTAATTCCGTCGTAGACGCCGCTGATTAATCCTGTCAGTAGAATACCGAGCAGGCATATCACAAGGCTCGTACGGGTATAGATATCGCTTTTGAAAAAGGCAATCGGATTTTCATTGGAATTAATATACATCGCTTTTACAATCAACAGGTAATAATAGAGCGATATCACCGTATTTATCAAAGCAATAAATACAAGAGCCTGAAAGCCGGCGCCGAATGCCGCCATAAAAATAAAGAATTTACTGAAAAAGCCTGCAAAAGGCGGTATTCCACCCAATGAAAATAAAGCCAGCGTCATCACAAGCGTCAGCTTCGGATTTGTCTTATACAACCCGTTATAATCGTCTATGTATACTTTCCCATTCGCTTTTTGCTCTATAACGGAGATAATACCGAATATAGCCAGGTTGGCTACAAGATAAACGAGCATATAAAACACCAGCGAGGTCATACCGACCGCATCCCCGCCAATAACGCCCAGCATGATATAACCAGCCTGCGATATACTACTGAAAGCAAAGAAGCGTTTGATATTTTTCTGTCGTACGGCAAACAGGTTCGCCATGGTTATTGTCACGATAATAACTATATGCAATAACTCCTGCCATATTACGATCATCGGACCGAATACTTTTATGAATATAATCAATAATGTAAATGACGCAGCGCTCTTCGATATGACAGACAGATAAGCTGTAACACTGGTCGGGGCCCCTTCATACACATCGGCTGTCCACAAGTGGAAAGGAACCAGTGAAATTTTGAACCCAAGACCGGAAAAAAAGAAAACAAGAGCCAGTATCTGTAAAGGCGTTCCGGTAATACCGGCCGGTATATCATCAAAATACAACGTTCCCGTCGTCCCGTAGATGAACGAAAGGCCGAACATCATCAGCCCGGACGAAAACATGGCATTCAATATATACTTGGCTCCGGCTTCCGCCGAATGATGTTTATATTTATCAAATGCAACAAGGCAGGCCATCGGAATCGAAGCCAGTTCAAGGCCTATCACAAACATAAGAAAATTACCCGCGCTTATCATAAAAAACATGCCTGATAAAGTAAACAGTATCAGAACATAAAACTCGCCCCGCTTATGTTTGGATTCTTCGCTACTCAGCCAGTTGTCGGATTGCATAACAACCAACAATGTCCCGATAGACAATATACTTTTCACGATACTCATCACCGGTATATACTGATACATTCCTCCAAAAGCCACGGCAGAATTTTCCGACGGAACGATATTGATTGCTATGTGAATAAGTAATAATATGCATGCCAAAGGCTGAAAATAGGGACGTCCTTTTTCTCCTGCACACAAGTCATACAAAAACAGAATTACCGTAACTGTTATCAGCGACAGTTCGGGACGCATGTATAAAAACTGACTATAATCCATAACAGGCTATTTCTAAAATATCTTGTTTATAATTTCTCAACTCATCAAACGGCTTATGACCGAAACAACGCTATCGCTTATCATATCGCTCGCTCCCCACGGCGCCAACCCGAGTCCGGCAATCGCCGCAACAAGGCATATAACCGCAAAACGTTCATCCCATGTAGCATCCGTAATCTTCAGATGCTCCTGATTTACAACATTACCATATATTATCTTACCTATCAGGCGTAATATATATACGGCAGTAATAACAATAGAGGTCGTTGTAATAACAGTTAAAACGCGATGACAGGTATCATTTACTTCAAAAGAACCGATAAAGATGGTCATCTCGGCGACAAATCCGCTCAATCCGGGCAAACCCAGATTAGCAAGCCCTGCTATTACATAACAAACCGAAAGAAAAGGCGTCGCCTTCATCAATCCGCCCATCTCACAGATATCACGCGTATGCGTACGTCCGTAAATCATTCCGATAAGCGCAAAGAAAAGCGCGGTCATTAATCCATGCGAAAGCATCTGTAAGACGGCTCCCGTACTTGCCGTCTGCGTCATCATCAGAATGGCAAAAAGCGCCAGACTGCAATGAGAAACCGAAGAATACGCATTAATATATTTCAGGTCTTTCTGTACACATGCGGAGAAAGCGCCATAAACAACGCCTGTTGCCGTCAGTATCAGGAAAAACCAAGCCTGTTCGACCGCCGCTTCCGGCATCAGATACATTGCTATACGAAAACAACCGTAGCCTCCGAGCTTCATCAGCACGCCCGCATGCAACATCGATACGGATGTAGGAGCAGAGGCGTGACCGTCAGGACTCCATGTGTGAAACGGAAACAAAGCGCCCAGTACCCCAAAACCAATAAATGTAAGCGGAAAAAAGATTCGTTGCATCTCTACCGGGATATTCAGGCGGGATAATTGCGTAAGTTCCATCGTCGTGGCGCCCGAACCAAAATAAATGCCCAATATTCCCATCAGGATAAAGGCCGAGCCTCCCATCAGCATTAACGTCAGTTTCATCGCCGAATATTCCTTACGTCCGCTACCCCATACTCCGATAAGGAGATACATCGGTATCAGTGCGATTTCATAAAACATAAACATCGTGAATAAATCCGTCGAGATGAAAAAGCCGAACACGCCGACGCTTAACAGACTGTACCATAAAAAGAACTCTTTGGTCTGCATCTGCATTTTCCATGAAGCAAAAATTCCTGTAAAAACAATAATGGACGATAGTAAAAGCATCACAACCGAAACGCCGTCCACTCCAACGGAATAATGGATATTCAGCGGAGCGTACCATACTCGACTATCGGCAAACAACATTTCCGCCGTATCGCCCCCGGCGCGTTTTTTCAGGTATAAAAACGTCAATAATACAGCCAGAGCCAGTAACAAAGAAGCCCCGGCAACCATTACCGTTCGTATTTGCCCGATGTTACGGGATATCCATAACCCCAACATCATCAATACGGGAATCAGTATTAATAAAGATAAGAAATTCATATCTTGTTCTATCTATGTTTTAAATCAACAACAATATAATAATCAGCGCCAAAGCTCCGGTCAGAAATACGACGGCGTATTGCTGTACTGCTCCACTCTGCAAACCCTTAATCCTGCCGCTTGTGATATTCGTAATCCACGCGAGCGAATTCATAAAACCGTCCGCCACATTCCGGTCAAACCAGGCGACAGGTTTTGATATACAACTAAATATGATTTTATGAGTGACAAACTGATAGACTTCATCCACATAAAACCTGTGGTAAGCGGCACGATACAATCCTTTGAAATCTGCCGCCGGTTTATCGGCAAACGTTTGTTTTTCGCCTTTATACATGAACGTTGCCACGACAATCGCAACAACAGCCGCACAAACGCTTACTGCCGCTATTGTCCAATCCAGGCGTATCGTATAATCTTCGCCATTACTACTCACAAATTTTCCAAACGGGATAAATCCGGCAACACAAGTCACAACAGCCAGAAATATCAACGGAATTGTCATACTTACAGGCGCTTCGCGAGGAACCGGGCGATGCGTTGTTTCATCTGTCGTTTGCTCCGTATTCGCATGTACTTCAGCAGACCTTCCATCATAACCTCTCCAGAAAATATGATAATAAAGGCGAAACATATAAAAAGCTGTTAACCCGGCTATAAAAGTCATCAGAGTACCCATCGCCGGACTAAAACCATAACAAGCCGCAAGTATCTCATCCTTGGAGAAAAAACCGCTGAAAGGAGGTATTCCTGAGATAGCCAGGCAAGCTATCAGGAAAGTAATATGCGTAACCGGCATAAATCTCCTTAAACCACCCATATCTTTCATCTCATTGGAACGAACAGCATGTATAATTGCTCCTGCGCCAAGGAAAAGAAGGGCTTTGAACATCGCATGCGTAAACAGATGAAACATAGAAGCCATATAACCCAAACCTCCTGCATGAGGATTATCGGAAGTACATACCCCAAGGGCAACCATCATAAAGCCTGTCTGAGAGATCGTAGAAAAAGCCAGTACGCGCTTTATATCTGTCTGTACGCAAGCGATAACTGCGGCAAACAAAGACGTAAAAGCGCCCACATATCCCACCAGATGAAGCGCTTCGGGGGCGAATCCGATAAACGACGGAAACATTCTGGCAACCAGATAAACGCCTGCTACCACCATCGTTGCCGCATGTATCAGAGCGCTGACGGGCGTGGGACCTTCCATCGCATCAGGAAGCCATATATGTAACGGAAACATGGCGCTTTTACCTGCGCCACCCACAAACATCAATCCCAGGGCCAGCGGAATCATGACCCCGGCCGCAACCAGCGCCTGCATTTGAGGGGTAAAGGAAAATGTTCCTGCATAGTATCCATAAACAAGAATACCTGCCAGAAAACCAAGATCCGCAAAACGCGTTACTATAAACGCCTTTTTAGAAGCCGCGACGGCGGCAGGCTTTGTATAATAAAAGCCGATCAGCAAATAGCTTGAAACGCCTACCAACTCCCAAAATACATACATCTGAAAGATATTCGTCGCAACCACTAATCCCATCATCGACATGGTAAACAAGGAAAGGAAAGCATAATAACGCTGAAAACCTCTTTCGCCCTTCATATATCCGAACGAATAGATATGTACCATAAGTGAAACGGTAGAGATAATAACAAGCATCATTACCGAAATCGAATCCAACAGGATCCCCATTTTTATACTCAGCGTTTCGGTAAACGGTAACCATGTCGCATCATAAGGCGTCAGCGCAGGATAAACGCCATCGGCTCCCCGTCCGGCGCTGAAATATCCGAATGCCGTCAGATAAGATAACACAGCGACAATTCCCAGAACGGATATACCTGTTGTTCCGGCAGTCTTTGGAGCCAAGTTCTTCCCTGACAATCCGAGAAACAGGAATGATATAAAGGGTAAAACCGGAATCAATATTGTATATTCCATAATCAATGCTTCATTTTATTCATATTCTTCACCTGTATATTCCGCAGATTCCGGTATATATTAATAATAATAGCGATAGCCACGGCTGTTTCGCCGGCGGAAATACCTATGGCAAACAGGGCAAAAAAGAAGCCTTCGAGCTGTCCGGGAAAAAGAAAACGGTTAAACACGGCAAAATTTATATCCACAGAATTGAGAATAAGTTCAACGGAAATAAGCATAGCCAACAGATTTCGACGCGTAAAAAAACCGTAAACTCCTACAAACATCATGATAGTCGAAACTATCAGGTAATATTCCATATGTATCATATTCTTACTATTTTATCTTTTTCTTGCTATTAAAATTCCGCCGACAATACAAGCCAGCAACAGCGCGCTGATCGCTTCAAACGGAAGAATATACTGGTATTTATCCGATCCCATCAGCGCATTCCCGATCGTCCGTACAGGTAATTCTCCATGCTCAAAATGCGATGGTATAAATTTATTTTTCAATGTGATAAACAGGCAACTAACTAAACCGGCAAGCGCTGTGATCAATCCGGCAAACATTTTCGAATTCTTGAGCTTTTCGGCTTTGTCTCCCTGTCCCGAAGTAAGCAGAATGGAAAATACATAGAGAACGGTAATTCCTCCCGCATAAATAAGCAACTGTACAGCTCCCAGAAACGAATAATTCAGTTGAAAATAAATACCTGCCGTCCCGAATAATACAAACAACAGGTACGTTGCCGAACGCAGTATACGGCTCGTCGTTACAGCAAGAACAGAACTGACCGCCATAAAAACTGCCAGTATCAGGAATACAATTAAATCTAAAGTAATTTCCATAATTATTTATTTAATACTTTTATCAACTTGTCCCTGTTAAAAACAGCATGCTCGAAGTTCATATCAAAGACAATCGCATCCGCAGGACATACATTCACGCACAACCGGCAGAACATACATGATCCCAGATCATATTGATAACGACGCATCACTTTTTTCTTTTTACCGGTATCTTCATCGGTAACTGTTTCAATATCAAGGCTAAGCGTTCCGTTCGGACAATTCGTCCCACAAAGTCCGCAGGCGATACATTTGTTTTTCCCATTTTCATCATGCGGCATGTACAGCGTTCCCCTGAAACGGTCAAACATCACAAGCGTCTTTCTGTTATCGGGATATTCTTCGGTTACCTTTTGGGTAAAAAATTCCATCAAAGTAACTTTCATTCCCGTCGCCAAAGTCACAAGGCCATGAATAATTCCACCGAGATAACTATATTTTTTATTTTCCATCCTTTCTGTTTTAAAAATGCCAGCCAAATACAACGCATACGGTCATCAATAACAGGTTAACCAAACCTATCGGCACCAATACTTTCCATTCCAGATGCAGTATCTGATCGATACGTAAACGCGGAAATGTCCACTTAATCCACATCAGGAGCCACACAATGAAAAACGCTTTGGCAAAAAACCAGACAAATCCGGGAATATAATCCATCACCTGATTAAATCCGTCCCAGCCTGAAATATGCAGCGGCATCCATCCTCCAAAGAACAGGGTTGCAGCAATGGAGGCAACAATAAACAGATTCATAAACTCCGCCAGATAAAAAAAACCGAAATGCATCCCCGAATATTCGGTATGATATCCTGCTGTCAACTCCGACTCCGCTTCCGGAAGATCAAATGGACCACGATTTACTTCCGCATTTCCTGCTATCAGATAAATAACAAAAGCAATCAGAGCAGGAATATGTCCTTTGAAAATAAACCAACCGTCAGCCTGGCGTTCCACAATCCGGCTAAATTGCATTGTATCGGTCAGCACAACAATCGTAAGGATCGAAATTCCCACAGATAACTCATAACTCACCATCTGTGCTCCGCTTCGCATGGCTCCGATAAGCGAATATTTATTGTTACTGCTCCACCCAGCCAGTAATATGCCGACAATACCAATCGACGAAGCAGCCATAAAGAAAAATATACCCACGTTAAGATCAAGCACTTCCATTCCTCTATTAATCGGAATACACGCAAAAGCGAGGATAGAACCCAATATAACGATATACGGCGCGAGATTATACAAAAACTTGTCCGAGTGGCGGATAACAATAATCTCCTTGATAAGCATCTTTATCACGTCGGCAAACAATTGAAAAACGCCCCATGGTCCTACCCTGTTCGGTCCCAGGCGACATTGAAATGCCGCGCAGACCTTACGTTCCATAAATATCATAATCATAGCGATTATCGCATACATAAGCATGATGCACAAGCCAATCGACACGCATTCGATAAATATGGCCAATCCCGGCGGCATCGCCGACATAAGTATCGCATGTATCCAATCCGTAACTATACTGAAATCAAACATCTTTTTCTTATTTTTTATCTGTCGATATCCGGAACAATATAATCAAGCGTACCACCGATAGCTATCAGATCGGCAATCTTGCTGCCGCGAACAATTGTATCGATACATGATACGAGGGGCAGACCCGTACTGCGGAACTTCATCCGGTACGGAAATTTATCGCCCCGGCTTTCGATATAAACCCCGAACTCGCCCCGGCTTGTTTCCACAGCCGAATAATAAGCGCCCTCGGGAAGTTTGATTACAGGCTTCATCTTTACCTGATAATCGCCCTCGGGTATATTGTCGATCAACTGTTCGATAATATTCATACTCTCCACTATCTCGTCCATGCGCACCATGTAACGCGCAAAACAATCTCCTTCCTGATAAAGAACTTCCTTAAATTCCACCTTATCGTATACTCCATACGGATGACGTTTACGCACATCGCACGCCCAGCCCGAAGCGCGTCCTGTTCCTCCCGTTGCGCCAAAGGAAACAGCGTCTTCACGGCTCAGAACGCCTACGCCTTTCATGCGTTGCTGCGCAATGATATTGCCGGTAAACACTTCGCGATACTCTTTTAATTGCGGACGCAGGTACTTTATAAAATCTTTTACGCGTTTTACGAAATTCGGATGTATATCCGCCTGAACGCCGCCTATTGTATTATAATTCAGAATTAAACGGCCACCTGTCGTTTCCTCGAATATATCCAGCATTTTTTCCCTGTCGCGGAAACCAAAGAAAAAGGCTGTCAACGCGCCTAAATCCATACAAAGCGTGGAGAAAAACAACAGGTGAGAATCAATACGTTGCAATTCATCCATAATTGTACGTATATATTGTATACGTTCAGTAATTCCCACATCCATTGCCTTTTCGATACACATGCAAAGTGCATGACGGTTCTGCATCGCAGCCAGATAATCCAAACGGTCGGTCAGAGCCAATGTCTGCCGGTATGTGAGGCTTTCACACATTTTTTCTATGCCGCGGTGAATGTATCCGCAGTGAACATCCAGCTTATGAATAATCTCTCCTTCGAGCGAAACGCGGAAACGCAAAACGCCGTGCGTAGCCGGGTGCTGGGGACCGATATTGATAACATACTCATCATCCTCAAACAGGACATGGGTCTTTTCGACCGTATGCCCTTTCTCATCCACTACCAACGACGACGTCGTATCGACTGTTATCTCATTGCTCATCCGCAAAGGATTAATTTCCGTACTCCTGTCAAAATCCTTGCGTAAGGGATATCCTACCCAGTCGTCACGCAGGAAAAGGCGTCGCATGTCGGGATGTTTCGTAAAGCCTATACCAAAATAATCGTATACTTCACGTTCATTCAACTCGGCCGCTTTCCAGATATCGCATACCGAAGGTAATTCGGGCCTTTCGGGCGCCGTAATGGTTTTCATAACTAATTGGCGACCGTATTGGGTTGATTCCAGATGATAAACAATTCCCAGACCTTCTTCGCCCCAGTCCATACCTGTGAGGCTACGCAAGAAGTCAAACTGCATATCATGCTCGTAACGCAGTTTTTTTGCCAGAAAACGAAGTTGTACGGGCATTACAATGACCGTCAGTACATCTCCCTCCATAAATTCCGCTTCCGGAACAGCGATTCGGCGTAAAAAAAATAGTTATTGAAAAATAAACAGTTAGATAATTTGGGGAAAAATATTTTTCGGGTTAATTTTGCTGATAATGTACAAAAGAGGCTTAGCAGGGCTAAG
>JAIROL010000089.1 GCA_031257565.1 Tannerella sp.
ATTTTTACTGTTTTTTTTATTTGGAATACAACATAGAAGACAGTGAAAATAATTGACGCAGTATAGTTTTGATTGCCAAAACTATACTGTTATATTAAAAATTTATTTGCGGATTTAAGGATAACTTTAAATGAAACGCGAAATTTCAAAACAATGGAAATCATCCTTAAAATAATATTTGACAACTAAATTCTCCATCTCGCAAATAGATTTTACCAAAGCCAATCCTAATCCCGTAGAACCATCCTTTTTACTACCCTGATAAAATCGCTCAAATATCAACCTGGAATGAAGGGGAAAAGGCTGACCCGTATTTTTTACAATAAACTTTGACGAAGAAATTTCTATCGCGATCCGCCCGTGTTCAATATTATGTACATAGCCGTTTTTCAATATATTATTAACAAGTATACCGGCCAAAGTCTCATTTATCCGGACTCTGAATATTCCCGTCTCCTTTATTTCCGTATAAATATCCATGGAGGCATATACTTCCTTATAGTCTTCGATATATCGACGAATCATCTCATTCAACTCCAGATACTGTTGATCCGTGAACTGCCTGTTATCTATTTTATAAAGCAATAACAGCATTTTATTCAGTTTCGTAATGTACCCTAACGTACTATATGTCTTTGACAATTCTTCCAACTGGTTTTTAGTCAGAGTTTCATCTTCCATCAAAGTCTCCAGACGATTGCGACATACAGCCAGGGGCGTCTGCATCTCATGAGAAGCATTTCCGATAAACTGCTTTTGTTCTTCAAAAACTTCTTCCGCACGTTTCATATTACGCATGGCGGCCTCGTTCAATTTCTTAAACTCGGTGATATCCGTATCATTTTGCAAAGGGGTATTGTTCTCTCCCACGTTATATTTATCCAACCACGCAAGCAGTTTATATAAAGGACGGTTACTCCGGTGATAAATCCGGACATTAATTGCAATAATTACAAACAGAATCCCGACATACAAAAAGACGATCCGGAAAAGAATAGCCTCTTTCAAATCCTTCTTCTCAATTGTCGGAGTAGAAACAACTAATTCATAATATTTGCCATCTTCATCTCTATATATTGTCGTAAGTATACGGGCCGGCTCCGTTTCCCTTTTCATCGGAATGTAAACCATAGAATCTATATAGCTGACATGAGGCTTACTCCGGGCATTTTCGGGAGTAACTTCCGAAAGGTAGTACTGATTATTGGAACTACTGCTCCTGGACGGTAATTCCTCTCCTGCCAGGAAACGAATGATAACTTGCTCCGAATAATCTTCAAGCGAATCGTCTACTTCATCATTTATCTCATCGATTATGGCAAAATAAAAAAATACGGCCCATAGCGCCAGAACAGCGCTAAGAACAACAAAAAGGCGAATAATAATCCGATAAATTAATTTCATTTGCTATTATACAATTCTTTCAACGCGCTCAACAAAATTACATGAAAATCCCGGATTTTCAAGCGTGCGAGATGAAAAAATCCGAACAACATTCGTCCGTTATCAAAAAAAGAACATAACAAAACTGAACATGATGTCCGATATCGAACACTATCCTGAAACAAAAACTGTTCATAAACAATACGTTACGCCTTTGGCACGCCATTTGAACAGATCTTTGTGAAATTCAAACAGACATAAAAATGGACCGCGAAATACCGAAAGAAATAAAAAGAAAAAGACTTCGTCGGCAGATTATAAAAATAATCCTCGGCGTCGGCGGATTTATTGCCTTTATTGCGTTTATTACATCGATTATGCAAACCACGCTTAAACGCAAGGATTTGCATATTTCGAAGGTCGACAGGGGAGTCATTGAAGTATCGGTAAGCGCCTCGGGAAAAGTGGTTCCGGCCTTTGAGGAAATAATAAATTCTCCAATAAACTCACGCATTGTCGAAATTTATAAAAAAGGCGGGGATTCGGTTGACGTCGGAACTCCAATGCTGAAACTCGATTTGCAATCCGCCGAGACCGAATATAACAAGTTACTCGATGAAGAGCAGATGAAGCGTCTGCAACTGGAACAACTGCGGGTCGCCAACCAAGGCAAACTGTCCGAAATGGAAATGAAACTGAAAGTATCGCGCATGGAAGTGAACCGTAAAGAAGTAGAATTGCGTAATGAACGCTATCTCGACAGTCTTGGAGCCGGTACGACAGACAAAGTCTTTCAGGCCGAACTCAGCTATCATGTCGGACAACTTCAATTGAGCGAAGACGAGCAAAAATACAAAAATGAACAAGCCTTGTCGGAAGCCGAACTAAAGGTAAAAGAACTGGAATTAAGTATTTTCCGCAAAAGCCTGGCCGAAACGAAGCGTACGCTGGAAGACGCGCAGATACGTTCTCCGCGAAAGGCCATACTCACCTATGTGAATAACGAGATAGGCGCACAGGTACAGCAAGGCAGTCGCATCGCCATCGTTTCCGACTTGACAAATTTCAAAATAGAAGGAGAAATTGCCGATACTTACGGAGATCGTATAGCCGCAGGAAGCAAAACAGTTATAAAAATCGGAAATGAAAGGTTAAACGGTATTGTAAGTGAAATCACCCCGTTATCCAAAAACGGCGTCATTTCTTTTACTGTCCAACTGGAAGAAAGCAACCACAAACGGCTGCGTTCAGGTCTTAAAACCGACGTATATGTGATGAATGCGATAAAAGACGATGTGATGCGCATAGCAAACGCTTCCTACTATATGGGAAAAGGCGAGTATGAGTTATTTGTCGTCAATGGCGACCGGCTTCTGAAACGGAAAGTCACTCTCGGAGACAGCAATTTCGAATATGTAGAAGTTATCGGCGGTCTGCAGGAAGGCGACGAAGTCGTCATTTCGGATATGAGCGACCATAAAGAAAAAAACAAACTCAAAATGAATGATTAATAGTTGTCTATTAGTTAACAACCCAATAATTAAACGGAAAAATGATCAAACATTATTTCAAACAAGCATTGCAGGCGCTGAAAGAAAACCCTTTGGTAAATACGATTTCAATTCTGGGAACAGCCCTGTCTATTGCCATGATACTGGTAATCGTTCTCGTATTCCAAATCAATAACGCCGGATATGCGCCGGAATCAAACCGCAGCAGAATGCTGTATGTCTCCGGAACAGAGGCCTATTGCGAAGCAAAGACAACAAGAAACAGAGGAGCCATGTCGGCAGAGGTCGTAAAGGAGTGCTTTTATTCGCTCCGGACGCCGGAAGCCGTTTCCGCCAAAACAGGCGAAAAACGCCCGGTCTCGCTTCCTGATGAACGCTTGTTTGCCGAATATGATATAATATACACAGATACCGGATTCTGGAAAATATTCGACTTCCGCTTTGTACAGGGAGCGCCATTCACTACTGCAGACTTTAACTCAGGACTACCACGAGCCGTAATTTCCGACGAAACAGCCCGCAAACTATTAGGAAGCGCCGACGTCATCGGGAAAAATATTGTTTTCGACTATATCACATACACCATCTGCGGAGTCGTCAAACAAGTCAGTACTGCTGCAAAACAGGCCTATGCGGATATCTGGGCGCCATACACCTCGAAAGCGGGATATATCGAACGGGTATCTTCATATGAAAATATGACAGGGCCTTTCCATATCGTCCTGCTGGCAAAAAACAGCGCTGATTTCGACGCCATTAAGAGCGAGCTAAAGAAACAAACGGAAATGTACAACACGACAAAACAAGATTGCAAGGTAAGTTTTATGGAAAATCCCATTACACATATCGATATAGCGATCGGCTCCGGCGGCTTCAGGAAAGTCTCTTTGAAAGATTATCTGGTAAATACAGGCTCCATTTTGTTATTTCTCCTTTTAATTCCGGCAATCAACCTGATTAGCGTCGTGCTTTCGTCCGTCAAAAAAAGACGTGGAGAAATAGGATTACGAAAAGCGTTCGGGGCAACCAAAAAGGCTATCGTCCGACAAATCCTGTTTGAAAACATGATCCTTACCGGTATAGGCGCAGCCATTGGTTTCGGGCTTTCATTCGCGCTCCTGTACCTGAGCAGGTCTTTTATGCTACCGGAAGGAGTCTTGCTCACAGCCGACATGCTGTTCAAACCCGAACTGTTTATAGCCATCCTGTTCTTCGCCTTCATGCTGAACATCCTGAGCGCCGGAATCCCTGCCATGAATATAACCCGCCAACAGATTGTAGAAGCATTAAACGATACAAACAAGTAAAAAAACAAGATATGATTAAGCATCTGTTAAAAATAATCTGGTCGCAGCGAAAGATAAATATATGGATTTTCGCAGAGTTATTGGTAGTAACAGGCGCAGTCTGGTGGATGAACGACCAACTGTATGCGGATATGCGAACATACTACTCCCCCATGGGATACGATATCTCAAATTCCTGGCGTTTCAAGTTAGACCTTTTCAGCCCCAGCGCCGCAGGGTATGTATCCGAAGAAAATTATACTTCATCGGGCCATGAAGATCTTGTCAGATTACAGAGCCAAATAAAACAACATCCCGCCGTCGAAAATGTATGCATCGCTTTCTTTTCGGCTCCCTACTCATTTGGAAATTCCTGGACAAATATCCTGCCGGTAGACGGAGATACGACTTTCCGCGAACAAAGCTTCCAGTGCAGGTATGTTTCACCGGAATATTTTGATATGTTCCGCATAACGGATATTCAGGGGAACTCTATTACCCGGCAGATAGAAGGCGAGCATAGTCCGGTCGTCGTATCGGAAGACATGGCTTTGAAGTTTTTCCAGACCAAAGACGTCCGTGGAAAACAAATCAAATATCCGAGCGAAGATAGCGAGCGTATGACGATTGCCGCCGTATCTGTTCCTTATCGGGATAACGGATTCCTGCGAAGCGAAGCATTCTTTTATAAACTGATTACTCCTCAAAACATAAATGGCTTCTTCGATAGATATTCTGCAAAGGTTGCGGAGTTTTGCGTGCGGATGAAACAATCTTTCTCACAGGATGAAATGAACGATTTTCTTCGCGAAATGGGCGATCGGCTGGCGGCGAACAACCTGTACGTATACAGCGCCAACTCCATCGAATATTACCGGAATATACAGATAAGCGAAAAAATTGACCAACAGGACCGTAAATTATCCCTCATGATATTCCTGCTGATAAATGTTCTTTTTGGCGTCATCGGAACTTTTTGGCTACGCGGGCAATCGCGTCAGGCAGAGGTGGGGCTACGCATCGCTCTCGGCGCCAATAAAATGAACATAAAATACTTTATGTATATGGAAGGGCTCCTGATTCTTTTCCTGACAATACCCTTCACGCTTATATTTGCGCTTAATCTGATTTTCTTCGATATGCCCGACACCTACCGGCTGCCCTATACAATCGGGCGCTTCCTGATTACCTTTTGCGGAACTTACCTGCTTATGTCGGTTATGATCTGCATCGGTATCCGGCTTCCCGTGCGAAAGGCAGAACAAATCGCGCCTGCAGAAGCGCTACATTACGAATAATATCAAGCTAAAATAAAAAAAACATGATTAAATTAACAAATCTGGGAAAAATCTACCGCACGAAAGAAATTGAAACGGTAGCATTGGAAAATGTAAATTTAGAAGTACGTAAAGGTGAATTTCTTTCTATCATGGGTCCTTCGGGCTGTGGCAAATCTACCTTATTAAACATTATGGGGCTATTGGACGCTCCTACGACCGGAAGCGTCGAAATTGACGGAATTAACGCCTCCCGCATGAATGATAAAGAACAGGCTGCATTCCGCAATAAACAACTGGGATTTGTCTTCCAGAGTTTTCATCTTATCAATTCGCTAAACGTTCTCGACAATGTGGAATTACCGCTGCTTTATCGCAAAGTCTCAGCTTCCGAACGACGCAAAACTGCAAAAGCCGTACTGGAAAAAGTAGGATTAAGTCATCGCATGAAACATTTTCCGACACAACTTTCAGGCGGACAATGTCAGCGTGTGGCCATCGCCCGCGCCATCATCGGAAACCCTAATATTATTCTTGCCGATGAGCCGACAGGTAACCTCGACAGTAAAATGGGATCCGAAGTAATGGAGATCCTGCATACGCTAAATGAACAGGACGGACGCACCATTGTGATGGTGACCCATAACGAAGATCAGGCAAAACGGACAAACCGCACCATCCGCTTCTTCGACGGCCGACAAATACAATAAGAACCGACATACTGATAAAACCCGGCCATGAGGCTTTGATAATTACTAATAATAAAAATATGCTGCTACTCTATTTCAAACAAGCATGGAACCTGATCAAACAGGAAAAATTGTTCAGCTCCCTCTACATCGTCGGAACAGGATTATCCGTTACGATTGTCATGGTCTTATCCATTGTTTACTATATTAAAATCGCGAATATATACCCGGAGACCAACCGGAACAGAATGCTCATCATCCAAAATGCAGTAGAGAAGATTTCCAACGACGATATAAACAGCTATCATCTTTCTTATAAAACGATCGAGAGCTGTTTACAACCGTTGCAGGACGCCGAAGCTGTTTCGGCGATCTACGATGCATGGGGAAAAGAACACTATGTGCAACCTGTCGGTAGCAAAGAACAAGTTCCCGTAACGGTCAGGTATGTAGACAATGACTTTTGGAACGTTTTTCCCTTTCGGTTTCTTCAGGGCGCTCCATTTACGGAAGCCGATTTCCAATCGGGCATACGTACGGCCGTGATTTCCGAATCCATAGCCAAACGTCTTTTTGGTACGATTGACGTGGTCGGACAGTATGTATCCATGAATTTCATGCCTTACAAGGTCAGCGGCATTGTAAAAGACGCTTCATTCGTTACGCAAACGACTTACGCGCAACTCTGGATTCCTTATACCGTCAATCCCGATTATAAAGTTCACTCTGGAAAAGGAGGATCGCTTGGACCACTCAAAGCATATATACTGGCTCCATCAGTAAACGAAATTGAAAAAATTCGCAAAGAAGCGCTTGAAAATGCCCGCAAATTTAACAGCGCCTTACCGGATAATGTCGAATTTAAACTAATGGGACAACCGGACCGGCACTGGCAAAGCATTTTTCGTTTTTTTTCAAATGAGGAGCCTGATTTTACAAAAATAATCGGACAGCACATCCTTATTTTTATGATTTTGCTCCTTATACCGGGTATCAGCCTTTCGGGAATGACCGATTCCCGTATGGAACGCCGCTTATCCGAAATGGGTATTCGCCGGGTATTCGGAGCTCCCGTGAAAACGCTGATGTGGCAGATTTTCTCCGAGAACTTCCTTTTTACATTGTTGGGAGGGCTAGCCGGATTACTTTTTTCATATATATTCATACTCATTAGTTCGGATTGGATTATGACCATAGGACAAACCTTTGGGCCCCAGAAACCTCCGGACATAGCGGTCGTAGTCGCCCCGATGATGTTAATCAACATCCCTGTCTTTCTGATCGCCCTGGGCGTTTGTTTCCTTCTGAATATCATCACGGCTATGATTCCTGCCTGGCGCGCTTCGCACAGGGGCATTATTTTTTCACTGAACGCTAAACAATAAAGATTATGTGGATCTCCGTACTAAAACAAATGTGGAACCGTAAACGCAGCAATTCATGGATTGCAGTAGAACTGTTGCCGGTTTTCTGCCTTACCTGGTATATTGTCGATTTTCTGTTTGTATTGGCATACAATTATAATATACCCAATCACCGCAATGTGGAAAATACCTTACAGATAAATTTATCCGAATTTGACGAAAACCATCCTGAATATAAAGCGGAAGCCCATGAACCGGAAATACTGGAAGCTGATTTTTCCCGTATCCTGCAAGCGCTAAGGAACTATCCGGGGATCGAGTCCGTCGGAGTCTCTTTTGACGGCTCGACTCCGGGAGGAGGCAGCTACTGGGGTAGAGGATTCCGTAGCGCAAAAGATACGACGCGTAGCGCCGGCGGACAATGTATAACCATTGCTCCCGAAGAAGATTATTTTAAAGTCTTCGGGCTCTCGACGGATAACGGTCGCAAAATGATCTCAACAAAAGATTTTGAGTGGGCCCCTAACGGAGTAATCTTGAGCCGTTCCGTTGCAAACATCCTCTTCCCGGGAGAATCTGCTTTCGGACAGGAACTGAACGGATGGAGTGAAGAAAAGTTTACCGTGATCGGAGTAATTGACGATAACAAACGCTTCGATTTTCATCGTCCGCAAAACTACTTCTATCTTCCCAGAAGAATCAACGCTGAAAATCTGAAAGGCGCCGAAATATCCATACGTTATCATTCGTCTTTATCTGACGCCAAATTCAGGGAACAATTCAATGCCGATATGACAAACTCGCTGAGAATCGGGAATTTTTATCTGCTAAGTATTATTCCGTATACAAAAATCGGACAGGATACGACAATGATTTTCGGAATCGGCAATGATATAAGGATACGCATCTATTTAATGATCTTCTTCCTGCTTTGTATCTTTCTATGTATCATGGGAGCATTCTGGTACCGCATCAGCCTGCGTCCGAATGAAATAGGCCTGAGAAAAGCGTTAGGCGCTACACGCATCAATATCCATTACAGTTTGATCATGGAAGGGATATGGCTTCTGCTTATCATCGTACTTCCCGCCATGTTAATAGAATATCAGTTCGTCCATGCCGGCTTGATTGAGACATTAGGCAGAAATGGGGATCCCAATCCGGAATATCTTCCGGATCGTACATTTATCCGTTTTTTGATTACCAATGCCTTTACATTCGTATCCATACTGATTGTAATTGTATCGGCTATATGGTTACCCGCACGGAAAGGAGCGTCGCTTGCTCCGGCGGAAGCTTTGCATTATGAATAATATGCGTCATCTTTCCTTTCCGGGAGAAAGAATCTTCCACATTGCGTAATGTAAGTCATTCAATAAGATTACATCCGACGTTTTTCAGCATCTCTCCATTGGGCAATTTGAAATAATTTTCATAAA
>JAIROL010000144.1 GCA_031257565.1 Tannerella sp.
GTTTTTATCTTATCCCATTTGGAATGTTTAAGTTTATTTATGTACAACCCATTTAACACTTTTCTTTTCCGAACGCCTTATTTCCCGGTTTCCGCTCTCGCACATTTTGAGAAAACACAACATGAACCTGTTTTCAAGGAAATGCTGCAAATTGCCACGCCCGATTTAAGCGAAAGCATGGATAAAGGCGAAGACAAAGCGCTGTTTTCTGCTTATCGATACTATCAGCGAGCCTGTACCCGCCCCACACCGTTTGGTATCTTTGCAGGATGTTCGGTTGGCGCAACCGGAAGCGATTATTCAAAAATACAACTGTCGAAACAGAAAGAATACAAACGAAACACACGGTTGGATATGAATTATATCTGTGCATTGACACAGCAGATCGAAAAAAATAAAAATATACGCGAACAGTTGCATTATTTTCCGAATAACAGCATTTACCATATAGGTAACGGTCTTCGTTACGTTGCATACCATTACCGGAAATCGCGCCGTATACACCAGATTACACAAATAGAAAATACGGAATATATTCAAAAGATACTGACGTTATCTACCGGAGGCGCTCTGTTTTCCGAATTGGCTAAAGTATTGGTGAATGATGAAATTTCAATGGAAGAATCCGCCGAATTTATCCATGAATTGATAGATGCACAAGTACTGACCAGCGAATTGGAACCGGCAGTAACCAATGTAGAACCACTGTCTCTGTTAATTACAAAACTGAAAAGACTACCGGATATAAATAGTAAGATCATTGATGCTTTGTCCGAAATACAAGCGCTGCTAAACAACATCGACCAACAACCAATCGGCGTCCCTATTGACATTTATCCCGACATTATCAAAAATATAGAAAAAACAGAAATTGAAACGGAAATCAAATACCTGTTCCAGACGGATATGTTCAAACCGGTGCAATATGCTACCATTGGCCGTAATATTCTTAAGGAAATTCGGCAGGCGCTTTTTTTCCTTAACAAAATAAACCCGCCTGCTTCACAAGCAAACCTTATCCGGTTCAGAGAAAACTTTGTTAAACGTTATGAAGGCAGGGAAATGCCCTTGCTGTTCGTTTTGGATAATGAATCGGGTATTGGATATGCCGACAAAACTTCTGGAGACGTCAGCCCGTTGGTGGATGATTTAGCGCTGCCGCGAAGAAATTCACAATCCGATATGCCCCAATCCCCTGTTCATTCTATTCTTTTGCAGAAGTATCAACAATCGCCACAAAAAGTCATCGAACTGACCGACGAAGATGTTAAAGGCTTTGATGCTGTTTGGGATGACATGCCGCCTACTATTTCAGTAGTATGTGAAATTTTACGAGACAATGAGCAGGGGCGCTCATGTTTCATTAAGTTTGCAGGCGGTATGAGCGCTGCTGCGTGGTTAGGGCGTTTTTGTCATTTGGATGAACAAATTCTCAATCACACGCTTGCCATTACCGAAAAAGAGGCGCAGATGCATCCCGACGTGATTTTTGCGGAAATTGTGCATCTTCCCGAATCGAGGATTGGGAATATTCTGCTCCGTCCGATCCTCCGTCCCTATGAAATTCCGTACCTTGCAAAGGCGGGCGTTTCCGGAGAATTTGAACTGAACCCGGATGATTTATATGTTTCCGTCAAAAATAACCGTATACGGTTACGTTCCAAACGATTGAATAAAGAAATAATCCCGCGAATGAGTACTGCACATAATTATAGTGGACAAAACCCCATGCCGGTATATCATTTCCTGTGCGACATGCAACATCAGACAGGACGTGCCGGACTGTGGTTTAACTGGAATGATGCGGCGAAACAACTGGATTATTTACCCAGGGTAATCTATAAAAACTGTATCCTCTCGCAGGCCCGCTGGACGGTTCGTGAAAAAGAAACTAAAACATTTTCCGGGATAAAGGATGACAGCGAACTTCTTTTTAAAATAAAGGAGTGGAAAGCCGGCAGAAATATTCCCGACAGGGTTGTGCTTGCCGATGGCGATAACGAATTATATGTCGATATGAACAATCCGTTAAGTATACGCGCCTGGTTGTCGGTTGTGAAAAAACGTCAGGTTTTTTCTCTGGAAGAATTTTTGTTCGACCCGGAAACTGCTGTTGTCCATGGACCCGAAGGCGTTTTTACGAATGAATTTATTTTTGCCTTCTACCGGGAGTCGGCAGCAGGAAAGCATTAAAAAGATGGAAAACAGAAATTTCATACCGGGTAGCGAATGGATATATTTTAAAATTTACACCGGCACAAAAACCGCTGATGCAATACTGAAAAACGAATTGTATGCTTATATCAGGGAAATGATGAAAAACAACTTTATCGACAAATGGTTTTTTATCCGTTATTCCGATCCGGATTTTCATATACGCTTAAGGCTGCATCTGAAAGAAACACGTAATTTTACCTGTATTTTCAATCGTTTTTTTGAAATGTTTTTTCCGCTTGTCAACTCCGGACTTGTGTGGAACATACAATGCGATACCTATCAACGGGAAATGGAACGTTACGGCGCTAATACCATTTCAATGATTGAAGATTTATTCTTCATTGACAGCGAATACATTATACGACTTCTTCAGCAATCGGATCAGCAATCGGACAATGAAAACCACGAACAACAGCGGTGGAATTCGGCATTGATATTGATTGACGGTTTTTTGTCCGCTTTCTCAATCGAATTGTTACAACGAAAGGAATTATTGAATCCATTAGCTGAAAGTTTCAAAAAAGAATTCGGATTTACGCATCATCATACAACAAAGCAACTGAATGATAAATATCGTTTTTTTCGTAAAGATATTGAACGTGTCATGCTGTGGGAAAATGAAGATATCGAAATCACGGATATCATTAAGGCACGCAGAAACGCAATTATTTCCGGTGCGGAAAAAATAATTGCAATGAATAAAACCGGCGAACTTCAGGTCCCGTTAGATTCATTGCTGACAAGCCTGATTCACATGACTATGAACCGATGGTTCCGCACAAAAAACCGATTGCATGAAGTGGTAATTTACGATTTTCTTGCAAGATATTATACAGGTAAAATCGCAAGGGAACTCAAAGTTCAGCCGAGTGTCAATCAATGACATTTCGAACCGGGAAAACAGCTATTCCGTTCGAAGCATGATACTACAAACATACGGAATCTAATAAGTATCTTTACACCACTTCCGTAAATTGATGGGTGGGTTGCGGGCGTCCGGGTTGGAGGTAGCGCCAGGCAAGGACTTCGGATGTATATGCATCTGCACAAAGAGCGCCAAGCGTTTGACGGACAATCTGATCGAGGTTCTCTGGAGAAGTTTCAACGCGGGCATTGATAATCAGTTTGACATCTTCACTATTACCGGCAGAATCCCGGGTAGCGAGCGTTCCGGCAGCGCCTGTCAGATTTCCCACGATGAACCTGGCGCCGTTTTCAGCAATTATCTTAACATGTCCGACAGGAAGACTGTCCGCATCAAAACGGGCTGCCAAGTTTGCCAGAAGGGTATGGGTAAAGGCGTCCCAATCCGTACTTTCTCCATGAATATAAACAGTACCGTTTAACCAACCGAGAACGGCTTCTCCATTTGCATATATATCATAATCTATTTCCACAAGGCGTTTGCCTGCATCCTGACGGGTAGTAACCTGCGACAGCCATTCATCGATACCTGTTCCTTTGATAGCGCTGACGGCCAGAATCGTTGCAGATGAAAATGTTTGCGCCGTACGTTGTTTCAGGTCTTCCAACTGTTCGTCGCTTAACAGGTCTGCTTTGTTAATCAGAACAATATCGCTTTCTTCGAGCTGTTTGCGATAGATATAAGCGGCATCCGGATGTAACCCGGCATTTTCGCCTGCCAATATAGAATCGAGACGGGTCGGATCAGCCAATACGGAAAGAGGGGCAATCTGTAAATCACGGTTCCAGTATCGCTTCAATGGCTGCATGATGGTTGCCGACAGATCGGCGCAGCTACCTACCGGTTCGGCTATAATTACATCTGCAGCTACTTCGGCGCGGATCTTTTGTATTGCATCCGTGAAACCGTTGAAGTTGCAACAAAAACAACTGCCGCTGACTTCTGCAACTTTCAGATCGTTGAGGGATAGCAATTCGCTGTCTACTAATTCAGGCGCCTGATCGTTGGTGATAAGACCGACACGAAGTCCCCGACGCATTAACTTTTGGGTTGCTTCCCAAAGTAAAGTTGTTTTGCCGGCTCCCAGAAAACCGCCGACAATGATAAGTTTTGTATTCATTATTTAAATTCCTTCGCTTAATTATTTTACTACTTACTCAGCGCTTTTCCAGATACCCGTTCAGTATATCCACCGTATCGACGATCACATTCGGACAAATACTTGCAATCAATCCCTTGTCGAGGATTTGCTGCATTTCGTCCGGATCGGAGAGGTCATGCCCCAAAATGTGCCTGCATTCTGTGGCGTGGTATTTTTCCACAAATTTTTTCCGCAGCTCCCCCATTATGGTCAGGGTTCTGTCTTTTTTGTCCGTTTCGGTGGGTGCGGCATGTCCGTATTTCAGTCCGACGGCCATAAAGGCGCCGGTTAAGGCTCCGCAGCAGCCGGCACACCACATGCCGCCGCCGAAACAGGCGGACACCTTCCTTGCCGTTTCCGTGTCAAGTCCGTAATCGCCGGCTACTTCGGCCAATACAATCTGCGAACAGTCAAAACCTTTTGAAAATTGTTCCAGTACAAATTCTCTGTTCATGTGATTTGTTTTTTTAGTGTATCAATAATATATCCGGAGTTTTCCAGCAGTTTTCGGGTTGTTTGCACGGTGTAT
>JAIROL010000145.1 GCA_031257565.1 Tannerella sp.
TTAGCGCATAATATATATCGCCTGTTCGCCATGAATTTGGAACGGTATGAACACTTTTGCGACGAAAGAATTTATGAAAAATTTATTGCCAATAATGGAGACATTACGCTCGATACCAATACCAATATCATTAAAGTTGAATTAAAAAAGAAAAGAGACTTGCCGAAAATTATTGAACTGATGAAAAATTTTGAACACTTAGAATACCCTTGGATAGGCAATAAAAAATTAAAATTTATCCCTGTCGCTTCTTCCTAAAATTAGGGTCGGTAATTATACATGAAAATCTGTGATTAATTGAAAAACGCCAACATTGAAATTAAAATACGCGATATTAAATTCTGAATAAATCACTGATATTATCAGGTGTCTTATTTGTTCTTGTGGAAGGTATCATTTTGAGGTCTTCTTTTTATACTCATTAGGTGTTATCCCAAATTCGTCCTTAAAATACTTCCGGAAATATTTGACTTCATTAAATCCCACCTGAAGCGCTATTTCATTGACAAACAACTGGCTTTTTTCAAGCAAGTCGGCCGCCCGCTTCAAACGGATAAGACGTATAAATTCCGACGGTGTTTTGTCGGTCAGAGCCAGTGTCTTTTTGTAAAAATAGACGCGGCTCATACCCATTTTCTTACATAAATCTTCAACACGAAATTCGGGATTGCCGATATTTTTTTCTACTAAAGAGACCGCCTTTTGGACAAATTTTTCGTCCAGCGACAGGATTTCAATTTCATTTGGGGATACATCAATTTTCTTCCTGAAATTATTTTGCAGGATTTTCTGCTTTTCAATAATCTTGGCTATTTTCAGTTTTAATATGTCTATGTTAAACGGTTTGGAAATATAGTCGTCCGCACCCGCTTCTATCCCCGAATATTTACTTTCTTCGGACGACTTGGCAGTCAGAAGTATGATCGGAATGTGCGAGGTGCGTATATCCTCCTTTATCTTCCGGCAAAATTCATATCCATTCATCTTCGGCATCATGACATCACAAAGGATGATGTCCGGTACCTGATCCAACACAATCCGGCAGCCCTCTTCCCCGTCATTGGCAACGGAAATGCTATAATCGCTTACAAATAAATCGGCAATAAAATCACAAAAATCTTCATTGTCATCTACTATCAGAAGTTGAGGAAGATTCGACTGCTGCACATTTTTTTTACTTTCGTTATTTACTGAAGCATCCGGTTCAAGTATGCCCGAATAAATCACATTTTGAACTTCGGAATCTTTCAAAGCGGAATCACGAACAGGAATGAGAACCGTAAATACGGAGCCTTTGCCTTCCATGCTTTCCACCGACACCTCGCCTCCGTGCAATTTCACAAATTCACTCACAAGGTGCAATCCTACACCGGTACCGGGTTGATTCTGCTTGCCTGTATGCTCGATGCGGAAAAAGCGGTCGAAAATTTTATCCAGATACTTATGCTCTATTCCTATCCCCGTATCCGAAACTTTAAGGCCCATAAATTTTGTTGGAACAGGACTATTGTCATGCACCGATTCCGAAATTCCGACACTGACATCAATTTGCCCCTCTTTGGTATATTTAAAAGCATTGGAAATAAGATTGGTAATTATTTTATGCATTTTTTCGCCGTCAAACTCCATTTGTAACTCCTGCAGATAAGTCGTAAAGGTCAATTTAACAGACTTTTCCGCAGCCAGAGATTTGAATGACATACAGATTTCTTTGGCAAACTCAATCATATCGCCTTTGGATATATTCAAAGACATCTTATTCAAATCAAATTTCCTGAAATCCAATATCTCATTGACCATGCTTAACAGGCCATTCGCATTTTTGTACATAATGTCCAAAGTCGGTTTTTCCATTTCGTAAACAGGCGATTTTATCAGTTTCTCCAGCGGACTGATTATTAGCGTCAGGGGTGTTTTAAATTCATGGCTGATATTCGTAAAGAATTTGAGTTTCAGTTCATCCACCTCGTGCAGCTTGTCTACTTCGGATATTCTTTGCGCCTGCTCATATTTTTCTTTTTGTTTCTTCAGCATATATTTTACGAATAATCCAATCAGAAAAGCGGCAATAACTACATAAATAATGTACGCCCACCATGATAACCAGAATGGCGGTTTCACAACAATCCGGAGCATGATCGGGTCGGACGACCAGACATTGCCCTCATTGCCGGTATAAACCACGAGCGTATAAGTTCCGGGATTCAAATTGGAATAGAAAGCAGCTCCTATGCCATTGGTAATCATTATCCATTGCCTGTCCAAACCTTCAAGCATGTATTTATACCTGTTTTTCTTCGGCTGAATAAAATCAAGTGCAGAGAACAAAACGGTGAAATTGGTTTCCCCATATTTCAAAACAACTTCATTCAAACTTGTTATGGACTGGGTAATGATTATGCGTCCATTATGCTCCACATTCGGTCGGATCGTTTGATTGGCAATGATAAGATCCGTAAAGCGAGGTTGAGGAATATTCCGGTTAAACACGATTTCTTTCGGATCAAACGATACATATCCGCCTGTTGTTCCCATATATATCAGTCCATCATGGTCTTTAAATACAGCATTCGTATTAAAAACAGCGCTTGGAAGACCATCATCGGCATCGAAAAGCGTAAGTGAATACGTTAATATTCTGTCCTGAAACTTGCAATAGATACAAGCCAAACCGTTACGAGTTCCCGCCCAGATATTTCCCTCGTCGTCTTCAACCAGTGATACGACCGCATTACCGGGTAGCCCATCGGCAGCGGTTATATATTTAAAACGCTTGTTTACAGGGTCATAAATATTGATACCTTTGTTGGTTGCTACCCATAGAAGTCCTCGTGAATCGACCATTACATAATTGGATGAAGACATTGTAAGGGAATCCAGACTGTTAGAGTTATCAAAACAGGATATGATTTCTTTTTGGTTTTTTGAGATAGTATATATACCCAAATCGGAACCAAAATAGATATTTTTACGGGAATCCGTGAAAGCAGATAAGATATAATCGGACAATAATACGCTGTTCTCTGTATTATAATGTGTGAAAATGCTTCTGTCGGGATTCAGGCAATCAATTCCGCCTCCGAGAGTTGCTATCCATAAATTATGGCCGCCGTCTTACGCCAGGCCGTAAACGCTTCTGTTAGATAATGAGTTCGGATTTTTTTCATTTATCTGAAATCGTTTGAAATCGTGTCCGTTATAGGCATTCAGTCCTCCCAGAAACGTTCCCACCCAAAGCGTTTGCCCGCTATCCTGAAAAATAGAAGTAATAATATCGGACGATATACTTTTCGGATCATTGGGATTGTTGCGAAAACGCTGCATGGCTCCCGACCGCTCATTATATCTTATTAAGCCGTTCCCATTGGTTCCTATCCACAAGTTATCGTTTCCATCTTTGTATAAACGGTTACAGTCAAATACTTCGGCATTTTGATTGAATATATGGAATAAAGGGGATTTTTTGAATTTGAACATATTCGGATTATAACAGGAAATACCGTTTTTATAAGTTCCCACCCAAACCGTACCGTTATCCTCACTGTAAAGACTGATAATCGAATTTTGACTGATCGAATTTTTATTATAGATATTGTTCTCAATAATTTCTATTGAATTATTTTTCCTGTCAAACAAGTTTATGCCTCCGTGGTCGGCGCCAATCCAAATTCGCCCGTTTGAATCTTCTACGATACATCTTGCAAAACTGTTAGACAGAGCAGGTTTACTTTTAGTATCCAACACAGTCCATTGATTTTGTTTCAAATTAAGAAAAGCAATTCCTTTATCATCAATTCCGGGATAAACCCATACATCGTTATCGGCGTCAATAAAGATCGATTTTGGGAGAGTGGCATTTTGCGAATTTTCTTTGAAATAAACATTGCGGACGTCCATTAATCCGGTTTGTGTATTGAAACGTTCCAATATGCCGTTTTTATGTAAAACCCATATAAAATGTTCCTGTATTTTCATGTCCACTACATCCGAAAGATCAAAATCATTTTTACTTTCGGATTGACGATATTGAGTAATGGTTTTTGATTGAATATCATACTTGTATATTCCTTTTTGAGGGTAAACCAAAAAGAAATTTTTGTCTTTATCCATTTCTATTCCAGTCGGTCGGGAAGGCAATCCCATCGTGTTCAATACGGAATCCGTATTGTTTATAAAGATTTCCGTACGCCATTCGTACAAAATATAAGAATTTCCGGTTCCCAACAACCATAGATTACCGTTGACGTCTTCCGTTATATCCCGGATCAAATCGCAATACGGGCTATATGGATCATTACGGTCATATTTGTATGTTTTAAAATTGATACCGTCATACCGGTTCAAGCCCATGTTTGTGCCTATCCACAGGAAACCTCTGCTATCTTTATAAATGCTTACCACTTCGTTATCCGATAATCCACTGGTATTATCCAGATGAGAAAACTCAAACTGTTGAGTGAAAATGGATGATATTAGAAAATAGAAAGTTGTGAGAAGTTCATCGTAATCTAAATTTTAAGTACAAAGCACATCCAATAAAAGTTCTCTTATGTGTCAAATATTGTACAAAGATACAATAAAATCAGCAATAACCTGCCTTAAAATTCTTAACCTTAACGACTACGGAAATCATAAAGTTACCCTACACTCAAATCAACCGTAAAATCTATTACAAAAGAGTCTCCTGCCCGTTTGTTTTTATCTGAAAATTGTTTATTTTTGTTTCTGTTATGGACAATCGCTATGAAAAAATCTATCTTCAGAACTCCAATACTGTTCGCAAATTAGAAAGCGACATTATTTGAGAGCAAATCACAACACTATGGCAACAGTATTAAGGAAAATGTTTATAAATATCTTTTCGACGATCACATGTAACAAAGACGACGGTTTGATTTTCAATGATTATACCAATGCGCCAGTCGCCGGCTTTTATCCTGAAAAAAAGCCCTTGTTTCGACGTTTTGAGTTTTTTCAGATTTGGAATGTCTCCTGAATCGTATTTGCTGCTTTAACCTGCAATATAACGGCGTCAATGCGCATACGTACAGCATCAACTCTTATCTTTTTGACGTCGTGATGAAAAGAATGAGTGTAGAGGGTTTTCATTTGCGCAGTATGCCCAAAATTTCATCTTCGCTCACGTATCCGGTTTTCAAGCCTTCTTCGATTCGGGCGGAAATATACGCATCTTCCAGCGCTTCCAGATATTCTGCATCTTCCACAACTTCTTCGCTTACCGTTTCGGCAGGAATACCTCTGCTACGGGCAAATTCAAGGACGGAATCAATATCCGACTGTTTGCGGGGTCTGATGATAACAGTATCCATGACTTTTTTTTAATATTTTAATAATGCAAAAGTATTCATTTTTTTTCAACATGAAACGAACATGCAAAACGGCTTGCGCCAAAGAGTTATGAACATTTGTGAGTTCCATGTTTCCTTAATGTTAAAAAATAAATAATGTACACATGAAACGAACATGCAAAACGGCT
>JAIROL010000148.1 GCA_031257565.1 Tannerella sp.
ACCCGTTACCGTCGTAAGTTGGTGGAACAGCAAAGTGCGGAGACAAACAGGATGATACGAATCTTTGAAGATGCAAACCTGAAACTCTCAAGCGTATTTTCGGATGTTACGGGAGTTACTTGTACAAAAGTAATAGATCAGATTATCGGAGGAGAAGAAGAACCTGAAGAATTGATCAAACTATGCATCCATAAGAATCTTAAAACAAGTCCTGAAGAAATAAAAGAGGCTATTCGTGGTCAGATGACAGATCACCATCGCTTCATGCTATCCGTCATTCGTAAAGATATTGCCCAAACACAATTGTTGATCAACGAACTGGATAAAAAGATAACAGAATTGATGTCTCCTTATGCAGATGATATATCGGACTGCCATTGTGAAGGTAATATACATAGTTCGCCTGCTTGCGAAAACCTACATTCGAATTGATATACTTCGTGCCTTCCGGGAAAAATGGTAGTTGTAGTTGCATCTTTTTATCGTCTATTATTTGTTTATTTTTGCAAATATACGACTTTTTTGTTTTCTTTTCCGTCTTAAATATCGCGACATTTTCAGCTTGTGGCGCTATTTTCTATATCACTCTTATTTTCAGCTTGTAAACTTTTATCTGGTCAGGAGTTCTGAGATTGAACCGGAAGCTATAAAATTGATTTTAGCCCTATCTTTACTCCATTGTAAATCGCAAAAATATGCTATCTTCTATATAAGAAATCTATTTCTTATTTTGTTTTTTCATTATTCAACGAATAATGCTAACTTTGCAAGCAATGATTGATGAGCCGTTAATAAGATGGATGTAAAAATAGAACAGAGCTGGAAAGACCGTCTGGCAGAAGAATTTGAAAAATCGTACTTCATGCAATTGACCGATTTTGTGAAGGACGAGTATCTGAAGGGAACTGTATATCCTCCGGGATCGTTAATTTTTAATGCGTTCAACCATTGTCCGTTTGATCGGGTTAAAGTTGTATTGTTGGGGCAAGACCCGTATCATGAGCCGGGACAGGCGCATGGCTTGTGTTTTTCCGTACAGGAAGATACGCGGTTTCCTCCTTCGCTGATCAATATCTTTAAGGAGATTCAGTCCGACCTGGGGACGCCGGTCCCTAAGAGCGGAGATCTTACCCGGTGGGCCGATCAGGGCGTGTTGCTTCTCAATGCTACATTGACGGTACGGGCTCATCAGGCTGGTTCGCACCAGAATAAAGGGTGGGAAACGTTTACGGACGCCGTAATAAAGTGTCTGGCAACCCAACGTGAACATCTGGTATATATATTGTGGGGAGCATACGCACAACGTAAAGGGGCAATGATTGATACGACCCGGAACCTGGCGTTGCAATCTCCTCATCCGTCGCCGCTTTCTGCAAGCAGGGGATTTTTCGGTAACAAACACTTCCGTAAAGCGAATGAATATCTGGAAAAAACCGGGCAGGAACCGATTGTCTGGTAATTGAAAAAACAGAAGCCAAACCGGATCGATTTATTAACCGCTTACACAAATAGACATTTAATTATTAAACATTATATAACGATGGAGTTTAAATATCAGGAACCGTTCCCGATGGGAAAAGACAGGACAGAGTATTATTTACTCACAAAAGATCATGTATCAACAACGACGTTTGAAGGAAAAGAGATGCTGAAAGTAGAAGCTGAAGGATTAACCATGCTGGCAAACGCGGCATTTCGTGATGTGGCATTTTTGCTCAGAACAGAGCATCAGCAACAGGTCGCCAATATTTTGTCTGATCCCGAAGCAAGCGAAAATGATAAATTTGTAGCGCTTACCTTTTTACGTAATGCGGAAGTGTCGGCCAAAGGTTTGTTGCCTTTTTGCCAGGATACCGGTACTGCCATTATAATGGGGAAGAAAGGACAGCAGGTCTGGACGGAAGGTAATGATGAAGAGGCCTTGTCGAAAGGCGTTTTCAAAACCTATACGGAAGGGAATTTACGTTATTCCCAAAATGTGCCTCTAAATATGTACGACGAAAAGAATTCGGGATGCAATCTTCCGGCACAGATTGATCTGTATGCGACACAAGGGGCGGAGTATAAGTTTCTTTGTATCGCCAAGGGTGGAGGCTCTGCCAATAAGACCTACTTGTATCAGGAAACAAAAGCTTTGTTGAATCCTGATACGCTTGTGCCGTTCCTTGTGGAAAAGATGAAATCATTAGGAACGGCGGCATGTCCTCCTTATCATATTGCGTTTGTGATAGGCGGAACATCTGCCGAAGTAAATCTTAAGACCGTAAAACTGGCCTCGGCTCATTATTATGACAATTTGCCGACGGAAGGGAATGAAGGCGGACAGGCATTCAGGGACGTCGAATTGGAACGGAAAGTGTTGGAGGAAGCTTATCATATAGGCTTGGGCGCTCAATTCGGCGGTAAATATTTTGCGCATGATATACGCATCATCCGTTTGCCCCGTCATGGCGCTTCATGCCCTGTCGGTATGGGCGTTTCCTGTTCGGCGGATCGAAACGTCAAAGCGAAAGTAAACAGGGACGGGATCTGGATCGAAAAGCTGGAAGACAATCCCGGACGTTTCATTCCGGAAGAATTGCGTCGGGCCGGCGAAGGCGACGCCGTCCGGATTGATTTGAATCAACCTATGACGGATATCCTGAAAGAGTTGGACGCGTATCCGGTGGCGACGCGCTTATCTTTGAACGGGACGATTATTGTAGGACGTGATATTGCCCATGCAAAACTGAAAGAACGTATTGATCGGGGAGAAGGATTGCCTCAGTATGTGAAAGATCATCCGATCTATTATGCGGGCCCGGCAAAAACTCCGAAGGGAATGGCTTCCGGTTCGTTTGGTCCGACAACGGCCGGACGTATGGATTCGTATGTAGATCTGTTCCAGTCGCAGGGAGGGAGTATGGTGATGATCGCCAAAGGAAACCGTAGTCAACAGGTAACCGACGCATGTAAGAAGCATGGAGGATTTTACCTGGGAAGTATCGGCGGACCGGCAGCTATATTGGCTCTGGAGAGTATCAAAAAAGTAGAATGTCTGGAATATCCCGAATTGGGAATGGAGGCTATCTGGAAGATTGAAGTCGAAAATTTTCCGGCGTTTATTCTGGTTGATAACAAAGGGAACGATTTTTTCAAACAATTGAAACCAACGCGTTGCTCATAGTTTAAACCGCATCACAACTTCGCCGGTTTCCTTATCAATTTCGATTTTTTGATTTTCGGGGCCAAGTTCTTTTCCTGTGGACATTTTGAACAGTCCGGCAAGAAATTGCATCCCGTTGTTCATAACCTGTTCAAATTCAGCCATTTGCTTTTCTTTTTCCTGACTAATCGCTGTTTCAGGTTCGCGATGTTCGGGCGAAAGCTGATGCGTAGCGCTTTCCGAAACAATTTCTTTGGCGTTTTCCGGCACATCTTCCTGAACTTCTTCCAAAACATCTTCCGCGACTTTTTCCAAAACATCTTCCTGAACATAGTCCAAAACATCTTCCTGAACATAGTCCAAATCTTCTTGCCGTTCGAGTTCTTCCAAATCCGGTAAAACAGATTGATTTGCAATGGTTTCCTGTTCCAATGTTTCCGGATCGGCTTCATAATTCTTTTCGTCGATGAAATCTTCGATTTGCTGAATAAACTGCGACCGTCCTTTCGACGAAAAGTCCACATAACTTATTGATTCGTCGGAAAGAACGCCATCAAACAGATTTTGCTTTATCAACAGTCCTACGGCTATTCGCTGTTCGATCGAATTGATGGAAATCATATTGTAAATCGTTAGTTTGGAGTGTGTTTGTCCCAAACGGTCGATACGTCCCGTTCGTTGATTCTTTTTGGCAGGGTTCCATGGAAGTTCGAAATTAATCAAAGTGTCGGCAACTTGCAGATTCAGGCCTGATCCGCCTGCTTCCGTCGAAAGAAATATCTTACATTCGGGATTCGATTCGAACTTTTTGATTAACTCTCCTCTCAACTTCACAGGAACGCTACCGTTAAGTTCCACAAAACCAACACCATTATGGCGTAACATATCCGCGATTATTTTGTGTATCTTTATCCATTCCGAAAAGATAATTATTTTACATTCATTGCTTTGAATTTCCAGTTTCTCGAACAGTATTTCGCGAAGTTTGTCCAATTTCGGCGATTCGTTGGTTTCTTCGTCCACCAGAAATGTCGAATCGCAAACCATACGCGCCGCAGTCAATAACAGCATTATTCTTTGCATATCATAAGGGGTCAGGAATTTTTTCTTTATAATTTTCGAAACACCTTTGATATAACTTGCGTGAAAATCGGCCTGCAAAGGCGAGAGTTTTACGGGGATCTCTATTTGCCTGACGCTCGGCAACTGTTCGAGGACATTACGTTTTTCTCTGCGTATCAGGATGTCGGATAATTTATAGTTCAAAATATCCAAATCGTAATATCCGTCGATTTTGTTTGGTTTATGCGGGTCGAACAGACAGTGCTGATACGAAAATTCCCATAACGGACCAAAAAAATGCGGGTCTATAGTGTTGACAATCGTAAAAATATCTATCAACCGGTTTTCTATCGGCGTTCCGGTGATTACCAGCGAATGTTTGGCTTTAACTTTATTGATAGCTGACGAGGTTTTTGTCTCATAGTTTTTAATTTTCTGCGCTTCGTCGAGAATCAGAAAATCGAAATCGGCTCTGTTTATCGCTTGGCTGTCTCGCAAAACAGTCTCATAATTAACGATAAAGAAATAATACGAATCAAGTAAATATTGTTTTTCCCTGCTGTCGGGCGTACCGCTGACAATCAAAGCCTGATTGCCGGTAAATTTCTCTATTTCCTTTTTCCACTGCGATTTGAGAGTGGCGGGACATACAATCAAAGTTTTGTTAAATCCGAAAATTTGCTTTTTCAGCACAGCCGTAGCAATTGCTTGGACGGTCTTTCCCAAACCCATTTCGTCGGCAATGATGGCGGCTTTACGAAAAAGTGCAAATTCCACTCCTTCTTTCTGATACGGAAAAAGTTCGACATTGATAAACGAAAAATCAGGCTTATACGTTTTTCTTAAATCAGCCAGCATCAACTGCTCGTAGCGGCGTTCGATTTTTTCTTTCACTTCAGGGCGAATACAGATCGTGTCCGGAAATTCCGTCGCCTCTTCGATAAAATCCAAAAATGATTCGCATTTGTCGTCTTCAATAAATTGCGCATCGCCGAAAAACCTGTTTATCAACAAGCCTTCGCGATGAGGCAATTTTCTGTCGGAATAATACCATGTGATCTGATTCTTGTTCAACGGGTCGCAATAAATTTCGATAAACGGGAACTTTTTATCCATTTTGTCGTACAGCTGTCTGTCGGATTTCAACTTGTCGAAAACGTACATAATATGCTTTGTAGTGCCGAGTTTGTTATATTTAGCGTCGGCGCTGTCGCTGTAACCGGTTTCATTTTCGAAATCACGCAAAAACACTTTGTATTTGACGCCTGCGTCGTTAGTCAAAAGATGGTCGCCATAGATATTTTTCGCCCATTTGATACGATATTTCGCTTTCTCGGCTCTTTGACGGCGTTCTTCAAGCACTCGTCTGATCATCCCTTCGCGAGTATATTTTTTATGTTCCGCCGCTTTCTGATTAAGACTCTCCAATTCATCTTTATACGTTAAAAGACAGGCGTATGAATAACGTGTCCAGCCTTTACGCTCGCCATTTTCTTCGGGCGTAAAATCGTATAACGAATCCCCTTTTTCGTCGACAACAGGACTTGAGAGAAGCACACATTCTACATAGTTGTCCTCGTCTTCTTCGATGGTAACAATAAAATCTACCGACACAGGCGATTGCGACAAAATAGTACATACTTTAGTATTGTAAATATGATCGCCATAAAATAATTCGTCTTTACTTAATTGTTGTTTAACTCGCTCAATAACAGGTATTATATCCATGATTAGTTCTAATTTCCTTAATAAAATAAAGACGCAAAGATATTTATTTTTATTTATTTTAAAAAAAATCATGGGCAACCGTATCAAAAGTTTATCATTTTTTGAAGTATTCCGCCTATTGCAAGGTTGACGGAGTGCGGAAAGGTCAGGGGTTGCGCTTCAGTTTTTCAATTTTGAAGATAAAAAAAACAGGTACAGGACAGCAATGCCCAAGATAATTAATCCTCCGGTTTGCGTACTCATTATATCCGTGACTTTTCCCATTAGCAGAGGGAAGATGCATCCTCCAATCAGTCCCATAATCATCAGTCCCGAAACTTCGTTCTTGCGGTCGGGCATGCGAAGCAGCGCCTGCGATACGATGACGGGGAAGATATTCGAATTGCCTAAGCCTGCAAATGCAATGCAGACATATACGACTTCTTTGTGGTGAAACCCTGTCAATCCGCCAATGGCAACAATCATCAACAGCACGCTTGCCGTGAAAATTTTTTTGCCGGACCAACGGGCTAATGCAAATGTGCCGACAAGACATCCCGTCAGGCGGAATAGAAAGTATACGCTTGAAGCAAATCCTGCATCTTCGCGCGTCATGCCGAAGTATTCTTTCATTATTTCCGGCGCCGAGGTGTTAATACCTACGTCGATACCTACGTGGCACAGGATTCCGGTAAAGGACAAAAAAATGGCGCCGTTTTTCAGAATCTTTATGCAGCCGGCAAAACTTAGTCCGTTTCCTTGTTCTTTTTCTTCCTCAATTTTTGTCGTCCATAAGTAAAGCGCCGCCACGATCGAGACTGTCATGAAAATGGGGAATAACAGTTTCCAGTTACCCAGCGTAACAGAAGCCCATGTCGCTACGACAGGTCCCAGGAATGAAGCGATAGCCTTCACAAACTGGCCGAAAGTCATCGTACTGGCGAGCTTGTATTCGCTTATCATATTTGAGATTAAAGGATTGATGGATACCTGGATAAGCGTATTCCCTATACCAAGCAAACCGAACGAGATCAACATCACGGGGAAACTGTACCCGATTATCGGCGTCAACAAGGCCAGCGAAGTTACGGCGAGGCTCAGGACAACCGTTTTGCGCCTGCCTATCCGGTTAACAAGTAGTCCCGTGGGAACCGACAGCGCAAAAAACCAGAAAAACGTCATTGCCGGAAGCATTTTAGCTACCGAATCCGAAAGATTAAAATCCTCTTTTACAAAATTGGTTATCGCTCCTACAAGATCGACGAAGCCCATCACGAAAAAGGCCAGCATCACCGGGAGCATTTTAAATAATACGTTTTTTCTTGTCGTCATTTTGATTCAAAATATAAGATTCGAGGACAGGATGGCCATGCGCCACGCTGTGTGCATACAAATGCTGCAACGTCAACGGCCGTTTTATGCGCTTCTCGTAAAGATTTACCGGTCAGGATTGAATAGACGAAAGCGCCTGAAAAGGAATCGCCCGCTCCGACGGTATCTTCTACGGTTATTTTTGGAGTAGGGATAACGGACGTATCGTCTCGTGAATAGATCGTGCTTGAGACGCTTCCTGCCGTAAGGACAAGGTAACGGAGGTCATATTTTTCAATGAACGTACGGCAAACGTCGTCGTCGCTCCCTCCCATGTCGAACATTCTGCGGAGCGTGGCCAGTTCTTCATCATTCAACTTGAAAACGTTTGCCTTCCGGAGGGATTCCTCAATCAGTACCCTTGAATAGTAATGCCGGCGCAGGTTGATGTCGAAGAGGCGGATTGCGCTTTCCGGCGCATAATTCAGTAGCGCGTTTATTGTTTCGTGCGAGACGGGCGAACGTTGCGCCAGCGTACCGAAGCATACGGCGTCGGCCTCCCTGATCAGGTCGATGGCTCGTTGCGTCAGAGGCATATAATCCCATGCCACGCCTTCGGTGATTGTATAAACAGGCGATCCGTCCGCATTTAATTCTACGATGACGTTCCCTGTCGGGTATTCTACCTTTTCGATGAAATTGCAGATACCCTTTTCTTCGAGTTCTCGAACGAGTTCCGCACCGGCGTCGTCGTTTCCGACAGCGCTTATCGCACAGCCTTTTGCTCCCATTCGGGCGGCATGATATACGAGGTTTATCGGAGCGCCTCCTGCTTTCCTGCGGTCGGGAAACACATCCCAGAGTAATTCGCCGATACCGGCCACTAACGGTTTACTGTTTTTCATGATCATTATGTTTCCAGATCGAGTTCATGGAATATACTTTCAAATCTTTTATCTCTATGTTGTTACCCCAGAAAAGAAACCCTTCCCGGTCATTGTCCGGGGTTTTTCTTTCCATCGAATATGAATAGGCGCCTCCATCGATGAAAACTTCTACGGAAGTCTTGTCTATAATAATATCTGCCGAAATTTCCATGCTTGTCATATCGTCGGGAGAATAGAAAACGCCATTCACCGTGTTGGAGTTCATGTCGTAGCGCATGAGTTGCTGACCGTACAGGCTGAGGCCTGCATCAGTTGCGTGGGATAACTTAATCGTAAATTGCACCCTGAGACGGTTCGCGTCACTGTACCGGCGAAGAAGCGCGTTGGCTTCTTTTACCTGTATGGAACGTTCGTGAAAAAGGATTGTTTGCAGTTTGTCCACTTCTTTGACCGGATTACTGAAAAGGCGGATTCCGTCTTTTACGGTGCGTAAAGTCAGTTCCGTCGGCAAAAGCATGAGGCTCTTAAACGGCATCTCCGGGTGCGAAATGCGTCCCCAGCCGATTTGAATGCGCCTTCCGTCCGCATCCGGTATGTTTGTGAATGTTTGTGCCGCATAAATAGCGCCTGTCGTGTAATAGTATTTACCGAATTCGGGAGTGAACTTTTTACCGTCGAAAGCTCCGATCATATATGTGCCGGAAGCTCCGTACATGACCCATTTTTTATTGTCGCTGTTCCCGTCGACCGGCAGTTCGAACAATTCGGGACATTCCCAAAAACCGGTGGTATGGCTTTCATATTTCCAGTCTTTCAGGTTGGAAGATGTATAAATGGAATGTCCGTCCCGTTCGTTCAACACCATTACCCATTCGTTGTTAGGTTCATAGCGGAACACTTTCGGGTCGCGCGTATCTTTGCTGTTCCACTTCTCACGGGAATCTATAACGGGATTGCCGTCATATTTCGTCCACGATCTTCCTCTGTCGAGACTGTAGGCGATGCATTGAATTTGTCTGTCCGGATTATCGGCTGTATAAGCGGCAACCATAGCCGGCGTTCCCCCTCGGTTGAATCCTGCCGTGTTCCCGTAATCAATAACGGCAGAGCCGGAAAACACAGCGCCATGTTCGTCGGGATACAGGGCGACCGGCAGTTCTTCCCAGTGAATCAGGTCTTCACTCACGGCGTGTCCCCAATGCATATTCCCCCAGTCGCGCTCATAAGGATTGTGCTGATAAAACAGATGATATTCTCCTTCATCATAAATCAGCCCGTTAGGGTCGTTGTGCCAGCCTCGTTTCGGCGTAAAATGAAGCTGCGGACGGTTTGCTTCCCTGTATAAATTTTCATGGCCTGCAATCCTGTCTGCTTGATAAATATTTTTCAATCCATCACTATCGCCTCCATACGATATTTTAAGCTCTTTCCCCTTAAAAGCGGAAACGTCGCAGAAAACCCAGTAATCCGCCGTCCCCGCCGCCAACCGTATCTCAAAAGACCGTTCTTTCCTGCCGTCTACCTCAAAAGTCATTATCGATCGGGAAACCTGATGCGAAACGGGAAGATTCAGATATTTCTCCGTTATTTTGAGTGAAATATCCTTTGCGTATACTTGCACCGTTGCCGGCAAAGCAGTGCAAACCGATAACAAAAATAGTTTTGTTCGTTTCATGAAATTCTTAATTTACCTTGACTAATACTAAAAATAGTTGTCTTCAATTTGAGTTATTTATAATCTGCAGGATTTGGCGGCGACGGCGACGGCGGCAAAATAAAGCGGGCCTCCTCTGCTCCGGATGTTCCATGAGCTTTGGATTCATAATCTCCATACCAATAAATTGTTGTTGCATAATCGACATAACCGCTGTCCCAACCTAACAATTCTATATCAAATATGAATTTCTTGTTAAAAGGGATTCCGTCTAGATTTCTTGTCCGGAGGAAAGCGTTATAGCCGTGCGAGCTTTCTAAATCTGCGCGAGGAGCGCCTCCAAACGGCGTATGGAAAGGTATCACCGGCGCCCACGAGCTATTGTAATAATCCTCTGTTCCTGTTCCGAAATGCGATGGAAATACGTCGTTATCCACCCAAATCTTTTCATCTCCTTCGCCATACCAGCGCGGAGCATGATTATATAAAGATAACAAATCGCCTTTATATACTCCTTTTCCGTTGATTGTGGCAAAATTCCATTCGACGCAATTTTTATCTTCTTCGGGTTTATTATGTATATACAAGCCTTTTTCCTGTCTCCAGGATGCATGAAAATAAAGCGAGTTTTTATGCCATATCAGAGGGGACGCATGAATCTGCATATTAGCTTTTATCTTTGAAGATGAAATATTCAGCAATTTTATTGTAGCTGTCTTTTTATAGGGCATTAACCAACGGCTGACGATCTTTCCTTTTCCATTTGAAGACAGATACCGGCTTTCAACAGGAGGAGCTCCCATCCCGCCGCCGGAATAATCGCTTAACGGGACCCAAACCGTTTGTTTATTGTCAAATTCCGCAATAAAAATAATTTCCCGCATCAATTGTTTATACTGGTTTGTATCGGTAATATTAATATCAAATTTAACTTCATAAATTGCGTTTTCTCCTTCCGGAAGTATAATAGTTAAAGAGTCGGAAGCCTCAAGTTGTCCGGATTTTTCAGTGATACTGCCCGATTTACCAACTTTCTGATTCGGAAGATAATGATTAACTTCCGAGATTTTCTTTTCTGCTTTTTTTACAACGTTAAGCGAGAATGTTTCTATTACTGTATTCTCCTGATATTTACGATAATTTATTTGGTAATATTTGGGCGTAGGATCAATGCCTGGCTCGTCTTCAAAAGTAATTTTACAAGATTCGGCATATGGAATAGGAAGAAAGGATGTATTACCTCCTTTTCCTTCCGGCGTATAGCTTGTATGAGGTTGAATCAGACCATACCCTAATGCAGGTATATTTAATTGCATCAGGTCATAAGCCGGAATAATCAAGCCGGGAGTTTTTGAGCCATCAAAATAAAATCGCCAGGTTCCACGTTTATCAATTGTAGTTATCCATATTCTGGTAATAACTCCCGGACCTTTTTCATCAAACATGACTTTCTCAATGCCCTTGCCCGTTGTGTCTACGGAAATCACGCCAAATCCGTCATTATTTGCAAACCATCCCGGCATATCGGGAGAAACGGATTTCCGGTCGTAACTGCTTTCCTGAAGACACACATAATAAGGATCGGGAAAACAAGCTTGTTTTTCAACAGAAACCATTTCATCAAGCAGCGATTCTAATGTAATGATTTTTTTTGAAGAATTACTTTTACAACCGACGAACAAAAGCAATAGCATCGAACAAACTATTATGGATAAAAAAACCGTAATAGATTTAAAAATACGCGAAGATGATGTTTTCATAGATAATATTGTTTGATTCGGGAAACAAATATAGCGGCATGAAAGCTATACTGTAAATAACAAATCGTGCAAATGTTATAACAAATGTCTCGTATACTACGGTTGTTATAGTAAAATTACAAATTTGATAAAAGTTGGCTCGGAACGTCGGATATTTTGGAGGTAAAAATAGTCTTGGCTCCGCCGTTTCTAAATAGAATTAAGATACTCGGATGGGGTTACGCCATAAACAGTTTTGAAGCATTTGGAAAAATAAGCGGGAGAAGTAAATCCGGCGCTATAGGCTATTTCGCTGATCGAGAGCTTGTTTTGGCGGATTAACAGCGCCGCTTTGTTCAGTCGGTAATTACGCAGAAAATCGACCGGCGCCGTTCCGGTTAATTCTTTTATTTTACGGTGCAGATGGCCGCGGGAAAGTCCAAGCGCTTCACTCAATCGTTCAATATTATATTCGGAATCCGTATATACTTCTTCAATTTGTGCAAGAAAACGCCTTAAGAACCGGTCGTCCATATTTTCCGCCTTTTCAGGTTCGGTTAGTAGCAAACGGTTCTCCTGAAGCTTTCGCAATAACTGTTCGCGCAGTTTTTTACGTTCTTCCAGCAAGCGGACAATTTTCACTTTGACGTAAGACATATGAAACGGTTTTTGGATATATTCGTCCGCGCCTCTGAAAATTCCGAATAGTCGTTGGCGATTGTCCGTAAGCGCCGTCAGGAGAATGATTGGTATATGGCTGAATGAGAGGTTCGTTTTTATGTAGCGGCATAATTCAAATCCGTTCATCTCAGGCATCATTACGTCGCTAAGAATCAAAGAAACGTCCCGTTTTTCCAGTATGGAAATGGCTTCGACGCCATTGGAAGCAGTAAGCGTAGAAAACTGTTCTCTCAGTTCTTTTTCCAGATAAGCGCGCACCTCGTCGTCATCTTCTACTATCAACAGGGTATAAGGAAATGATGAAGTCAGTATTTTTTTGATTTCCGGATCGTCCGGCTGCGACGCTTCATAGTCTAAAGGGGATTTGTCATATTCTACCGTTTTGTCCGACTCCAGATGCTTTTTTCCCGTTTCGAGTACAATTGTAAATACGGAACGTTTTCCCAGTTCGCTTTCTACCGTAATATTTCCTTTGTGCATTCGTATATATTCCATTGCAAGATGTAATCCTATACCCGTACCTGTTCCCGACGAACGCGATTCGGTATAAAAGCGGTCGAACAGGTACGGGATATTTTCTTTTTTAATGCCGCAACCATTATCTTCTATCGAAATATATACCTGTTCTGCCTGTTGTGAAATGAAAACGTTAATTGTTCCATTTTCAGGAGTAAACTTGAATGCATTCGAAAGCAGATTCACAATTACTTTTTCCATCATATCGGTATCTATCCAGAGTTTACACGCTTTAAGTTCCGAGGTAAAATGGCAGGTTATGTTGCGGACGGTCGCCATACTGTCGAAGTATGTCATGACTTCGCGGGTGAAATTCACAATATCAACTTCCCGAACCTTGAGTTTCTTCTGTTGATTTTCAATTTTCCGGAAATCAAGAAACTGATTTATAACGCGCAATAATCTATCCGCATTTTTTTGTATCCGTTGCAGATCTTCCAGATAGGGAGAATCCTGCAACAATCCGATGAGTCTGTCGAGCGGGGAAAGGATTAACGTCAGGGGAGTGCGCACTTCGTGCGATACGTTTGTGAAAAACTGCAATTTTTGAGCGGTTACTTCTCTTATTTCGGCGTTGAGCGCAACTAACTTGTGGCGTTGTTCCTCTTCTTTCCTGTTTGTCTCGCGTAAGGCCTGATTTGTTTGCCGCATTTTACGATTGATATAAAAAGCGTAAACCGTAAGAATAACAAAAGCGATCATCAACACGGAAATGATCGATAGGGAGTTTTGCAAAAACTGAAAACGGCCGAATAAATTGTCAATTCTGGAACGCTGCATCTCGATGCGTTGTTGATAATTCATCATTTGATCAGTCTGCAATAATAGCGTTTTTGCAACAGTCCGATTGACAAGCGCCGTTTGAAGCGGAATAAAGCGTTCTACCGGTTTACCTTCCGCCAGGCGTAGAGCCGTACGCACAATCTGTTCTCCTCCGGTCGGATACATGAATGACGCGTTTATTCTTCCGTCGGCAATAGCTTCCAGTCCTGCTCCCGGAACCGCATCTACTCCAATAATATGAAGGCTCTTTCCTTTTACCGAGTCCTGCTTCATAAAAAATTCGCGCACCGCTATGGCCATCATATCATTATGAGCATACACAAAATCGATTTCTTCAGGTAGCGGCATGCGCGCGATGCGAACAGACGTTGTATCGTAGCGCCATTCTCCTTCCAACTTCACGAACGAAAGATCCGGGCGTCCCGTCAATGCCTCAACAAAACCTTCGTGCCTCTCCTGTGCCGGAGAAGATGTCGATAATCCCCAGATTTCAAGGATGACGGCGTCGCGGGGCAAATACCTGGCTGCATAGCTCCCTGCGTCTTTACCTATTTCATAATTACTTGCTCCGACAAAAGTAGTGTATAACTCCGTATTCACTTTACGGTCAGTGATGATTGTCGGGATTCCGGCCTTGTAAGCTTCTTCGGCGACCGGCGTGAGGGGAGCTGATTCGTTGGGAGAGATAATCAGTACGTCAACTTTCATGGCAATAAGTTCGCGAATCTGGTCGATTTGCTGTTTGTTGTTCGTATCGGCATTACGGACAACCAGTTCAAGATTGTCGTAATTAGAGGCTTCGATGCGAACTTCCCGAATCATGGTTTGCCTCCAGGCGTCATCCAGCATACATTGAGACAGGCCGATTACGATTTTTCCATCTTCTTTCAATGGCTTGCATTGACCAAAAAAAAGCAAACTTATTAACAATAAAAGAACGTTACGCATGTTTTTATATGGGCTATCCATCGTAAATATATGCGGGTAATAAAGGTTAACGTGATTTTTTAAATCAAATATCAATGTCCTCAATATGTCGACTGATAGAATCAATGGTCGTTACATTTTTTGATTATGTATGCATGATGCAAAGATACATAAAAGTTTTCACATATACGCAGGCCAGTAAAAATTCGCAGTTTAGTTCGGCCTCAGTTGCTCAACAAAACTTTTACAGACGCTTCCGTGCGTTAGCCGGATAGCCGCCATGACAATCATAGCCGAAACGGGCGCAGACAGGAGCATCAATGAAAAACTTGCGGACAGGAGATTTTGCTAAAATAAACGTTCCCCAAAAACGGAAGAACCGTGAAAGTTGAAAATACCGAAACTTATGAAGGGGGACGGACTACTTCGCAGTAACGATGAAATTTCTCTAACGGAAATGGAGTGCGGGGGGGGCGTAGCTTATTCATGTGTAATTTGTATCGTACAATTATTGAAAAAAAAGTAGGATGACACAAGGACAAAACACGAAATCGTATGAGTTCGGGCAGTTATTTTCCAAAACCGGTGAAACCGGTACAGATCCCCAAGCCTGGAGGCGGCCTTCGCCCGTTGGGTATATCGACGGCAGAAGACCGTGTGGGCCAAATGGCCTCTGTACTGATGTTCAAGATTACGACATTGCGTCGTGCATCTGTTTAAATGCCGTTCCCAACATTTGTATTATATCGCCGGCAATCAGGCTCTCTTCCGAAAAGTTGGCTGCAGCAAGGTCTCCGGCGATTCCATGAAGATACGCGCCAATCGCCGAAGCTTCTTCCGGATGGTATCCCTGCGCAAGCAAGCCTAATAGAATTCCGGTCAAGACGTCGCCACTACCGGCCGTAGCCATTCCCGGATTTCCGGACGTATTGAAAAAGACTTTTCCTGTTGGCGTACATACAGCCGTATAAGCCCCTTTCAATACAATACAGATCTTCTGCTCCGCAGCGATAGAGCGGGCCTTTTGCATCCGTTCGTAAGCGCTCTCGCTTGCCCCTGCCAGACGGTCAAATTCTCCGAAATGAGGGGTAATGATTGTTCCTTCAGGTAAATGATGCAATAACTCGCTGTTTTCCGCAATAATATTCAGCGCATCGGCGTCTATAACCAACGGTTTACCATTCGCCGTATTCAGAAGCTCTTCAAGGAGTTCTTTCGTTCCGTTTTCTTTACCGATACCAGGTCCTATTCCTATGGCGTTATATTTTGAGAGATTTGTCAATTTCGTCACATAATCGGCATTTTTATCCATTTCAATCATCGCTTCGGGTAAAGACGTCTGCATGATTACTTCCCCGCGTCCCGGCAGATGTACAGTCAAAAGCCCCACTCCGCTACGCATACAACCTTTTGCCGATAATACCGCAGCGCCTATCTTGCCCACGCTTCCGGCAACAAGAAGCGCATGACCGAAATCTCCTTTATGTGCAAAACGCTCGCGCGCGCTTATCAACGAAGCGATATCGTCATCCGTAATAAGCCCGTAAGACGTTTTAATTTTAAGCAGCGCATCCGGATGAAGTCCGACAGGAAGCGCTTTCCATTCCCCGACAAAAAGCGCATTCTCCGGTAATAAAAATGACAATTTGGGAAATTCGAAAGTAAGCGTCAGATCGGCCTGAATAATGTACCGGGAATTGTTATTCTTATTATCTTCCCCGAACAAACCGGAAGGAATATCGACGGATACCACCGTAGATTCCGAATGATTTATGTACTCTACAATCTTCGCAAATCCCCCTTCAAGCGGACGATTAAGTCCCGAACCAAAAAGTCCGTCGATAATAATATCCTGCGGTTCCAGACCGGGAGGAGCAAAGGACGAAACAACTTCCACAAATTGTTGATTTCCTTCACTCCGGATACGCCTCTTGTTCGCCTCACAGTCTTCCGAAAGCTTATTTGACGGATTTATCAAATAAGTAAATACATTATATCCTTTTTCTATCAGCATTCTGGCTATAGCCAATGCATCTGCCCCGTTATTTCCCTGACCGGCAAAAACATATATACGATTCTGGCGAGATGCGTATCTGCGACAAAACTCGTTTACAAAAACAGATGATGCACGCTCTACCAGATCAATCGAATCGATCGGTTCATTGTCTATTGTATACTTATCTATCTCCTTAATCTTAGCGGTTTCAAATAACTTCTTCATTGTCTTCAATTTTCTGACAAATATAATACAAGCCGAAAGTAATACAAAATAAATTTATTTATTTTTATCATTATGATAATCCTTACGCTTTACGCTTACCATCAAAATATAATACGCTTTCATTTCTGTTAAAAAAATAAAACGAAATAGAATAACGCAATTATTCTTTTGATAATATGTAACAAAAGAAGAACTTTGTCGTCTAATAAAATAGTTTCTAAAACATCTTTTTTATTTTCCTTTAATATAAAAAGCGAATGATTATAACACTAAGAGGCATTAATAAAACATATCATAACGGCGCTCCGTTACATGTTCTGAAAGGAATTGACCTCGATATAAGAAGAGGAGAGATGGTCTCCATTATGGGAGCGTCGGGTTCGGGGAAAAGTACGCTGCTTAATATATTAGGTATCCTGGACACATACGATTCCGGCGAATATTGCCTCAATAATCAATTGATAAAAGATCTCAGCGAAAGTCGCGCGGCAGTGTTACGCAACAAAATGATCGGTTTTGTATTCCAGTCATTCAACCTTATATCGTTTAAGAATGCAATGGAAAATGTCGCATTACCTCTTTATTATCAAGGAATATCACGCAAAAAGAGAAATGCGCTCGCAATGGAATATCTGGATAAAGTCGGATTAAAAGACTGGGCGGAACATATGCCCAATGAGATGTCAGGAGGACAGAAACAACGCGTGGCAATAGCAAGGGCGCTGATTGCCCGGCCACAGATTATACTGGCAGACGAACCGACGGGCGCGCTCGACAGTAAAACGACGATAGAATTGATGGATTTGTTACGCGAAGTAAATCAAACGGGTATATCAATGATCATTGTCACGCACGAAAGATCTGTTGCCGAAGCGACAAACCGCATCATACATGTTAAAGATGGAATTATAGAAAAAGACGATGTTTGATTTTGATAATTTACGGGAGATATGGAGTACGATGAAAAAAAACAAACTTCGTACTTTTCTGACGGGCTTTTCAGTTGCCTGGGGAATTTTCATGCTTGTTACGTTGCTGGGGGCGGGTAACGGCCTGCGCAACGGTATCCTGTACAATTTTCGCGATATGGCAGACAACCGCATTGAGATGTGGCCGCGCTGGACGTCAAAACCGTGGAAAGGAATGCAGGCAAACAGGAGGCTCGTCTTCAAAGATGAAGATTACTACATGTTAAAACGGGAACATCCGGAGGTCGTATTATGCTCGGCAACAGTTAATCACAGTGATACGCTTACTTACGATAAAGAGTATTTCACCGGTGAAACCAATGGCGTGTTTCCCGATCATGCATTAATAAATTTTGTTCAGTTTTACCCCGGAAAAGGACGATTTATAAATGACGCCGACATACGCGATAAACGTAAAGTCATCGTTTTAAGCCCACGTATGGCAGAAGTCCTTTTTCGTGACAAAAATCCCCTCGGAAAATATATACGTTGCGGACACATCATGTTTCAGGTGGTCGGTATCTATCACGACAAGAACATGAGCAACAACTCTCCGGCCTATATTCCGTTTTCGACAGCGCAATTATTATACAATAAAGGACGTGGGTTTTACAATCTGTCTTTTACGGTCAAAGGGATAACCGCCGAAGAAGAAAACGAAGCGTTTGAACAACGTCTGCGTGCAAGCCTGGCAAGAAGACACAAATTCGACCCTGCGGACAAATCGGCGATCGGGATATGGAACACAAGCAATCAAATGCGCATGTTCAATAATATGACGGGAGGCATTATTATGTTTATCTGGATCGTCGGCATCAGCACACTGATGGCAGGTATTGTGGGGGTCAGCAATATCATGCTTGTGACCGTGCGCGAACGCACGCGTGAAATAGGGATACGAAAAGCAATCGGTGCGAAACCGTCGTCAATACTTAAACTGATCATTATCGAATCCATCCTGATCACGGCGGCATTCGGATACATTGGAATGATTTCGGGCATCGGACTGACGGAGGGCGTCGGTTACATCATGACCCTGTCGGGAGCTAATGATGCGCCTGCAGGCGGCCATCCCGATGAAAACGTTACCTTGTTCCGCAATCCTACGGTCAGCCTCGGTATTGCTGTTTCAGCGACCCTGTTATTAATCGTCGCAGGAGTTTTCGCAGGATACTTCCCGGCTCGGAAAGCGACAAAAATCTCTGCCATAGAAGCGATGAGAGCAGAATAAACAAAAAAACAGACTATAATTATGTTTGACGCAGACAGATGGATAGAAATATGGGTAACGATAACCCGCAACAAGACGCGAAGTATTCTTACATGCTTCGGCGTGTTTTGGGGAATTTTTATGCTTGTCCTTCTTCTCGGTTCGGGTAACGGATTTAAAAATGCCCTGTTTAAAAATGTCGATGGTTTTGCAACGAACTCTCTGTTTTTCCATACGGATCGTACAAGCGAGCCATACCGCGGATTTAACAAAGGACGCTACTGGAATATGCGGAATCGTGACGTGGAAACAATCCAACGCGAGGTAAAAGGCATAGAGGCCATATCTCCGGTCATCTGGGGAAATCGCTCCGACAAGAACATTGTTTATGGACAAATTGCCGGCGCCTATAATGTGAAAGGGGTTTATCCCGCATATTTCAATATTGAGAAGCAAAACCTGTATTTCGGGCGTCTGTTAAACGAAATCGACCTCCACGAGCGACGGAAAGTATGCCTGATCGGTACAAGAGTACAGGAAGAACTTTTTAAGAATGAAGACCCTTGTGGAAAATACATTCGGGTGAACGGCCTGTATTACCAGGTAGTAGGAGTTGTAGAGCAAATAGCATCGGGAGTAAATATTGGCGGTCGTGCGGAATCATCCGTATTTCTTCCGTTCAGCGCCATGCAACAAACGCTTAATCAGGGCGATATACTACATTTCCTTTGCGTAAGCGCCGTCCCCGGCTACCCGATACAACAAATGATAGATAACATCTGCGACTTACTTAAAAATCAAAACGAGATATCGCCGACAGACCCGCAAGCTGTCGGCGTAATAAATCTTGCCGCACAGTTCAGTGCGTTCGAAAACCTTTTTGCCGGTATCGACCTTTTAATATGGCTGGTAGGATTAGGCACGCTACTTGCCGGAATCATTGGTATCAGTAACATTATGATGGTAACAGTAAAGGAGCGTACGCGTGAAATCGGAGTACGCCGCGCCATAGGCGCCAAACCTTGGAACATCATATCACAGGTAATGAGTGAAAGCCTTGTACTTACAGCCATGGCCGGTTTGCTTGGATTAAGCGCCGGAGTATTCCTGCTGGATGCAGTAGACAGAGTATTATCCATGCAGCCGCCGTCGAGCGACGTCATGATCCTTCATCCCGGAGTGAACATCGGCGCTGCAATCGCCGCAACCATCGTCCTGCTGATATGCGGTATGTTCGCCGGACTTATTCCGGCATGGCGGGCCATGCAGATCAAAGCAATCGACGCAATCAGGGAAGAGTAGTTGATATTGAAATAATCAAATTAATAATAAGATGAAAAATCAAACGGTAAAAAAAATTATGCGGATTATCCTGCTTTCGCTTTTAGGCCTGGCAGTATTGGGAACATTCTTTTTCTTATGGAAAAAGGCTCAACCGGTAGAAACTGTTTATGAAATTGTCAGCCCGCAGAAGGGTACAATCGAAACCAAAACGGTGGCCACCGGCAATGTGACGCCTCGTTATGAAATTCTTATCAAACCACAGATTTCAGGTATTGTCTCGGAACTTCTGAAAGAAGCCGGACAGCATGTGACGTCCGGAGAGATCATTGCAAAAGTAAAAGTAATCCCCGAAATGGTCCAGCTTAACAGCGCCGAATCGCGCGTTAATGTCGCCAACATCACGCTCAAACAGATAGAAAACACCTTCAAGCGCGACGAACAATTATTCAATCAGGGAATCATGACTGCCGAGGAATACGATGTTTCAAAAGCAAATTATCTCAAGGCAAAAGAAGAATTTAACAATGCTCAGAGCGCCCTGGAAATTGTACGCGACGGTATCGCCAAAAACTCAGCCGTAGCCAGCACGACGCAGATACGAAGCACAATCACAGGAATGATACTGAACGTTCCCGTAGAAGTAGGTAATTCCGTTATACAAACCAATAATTTTAACGAAGGAACGACAATCGCTTCGATCGCAAATATGAACGACATGATCTTCAAAGGCTACGTCGATGAAACAGAAATAGGCCGTATAAGCGAAGGCATGCCGATAAAACTTACCATCGGAGCGATAGAAAAACAGACATTCGACGCCGTACTTGAGTACGTATCGCCTAAAGGCGAAGAAAAAAGCGGGGCGATACAATTCGAAATCAAGGCTGCCGTAACAATCCCCGACAGCGTGTTTATTCGGGCCGGATACAGCGCCAATGCGGAAATCGTACTTAAACGAGCCGAAGATGTAATGACTATACCGGAAAGTACAGTCATATTTAACGGCGATTCCGCTTTTGTGCAACTATTGAAGCAGGAAAGCCCCAAGCAGGTTTTTGAGAAGCATACGATAAAAACCGGCCTAAGCGACGGTATAAAAATAGAAGTTACGGAAGGTCTTACAAGCGAGAGCAAAATACGAGGCGCCGCTATTAATAAAGACAAATAAAAATAATGTACTCATGAAGAAAAATATATTAACGCCATGTCTCATCTTTCTTTTCTCTCTAAATATGCAGGCGCAGCCACTCGGAAAAAATACCAAAATATGGTCCCTGCAGGAATGTATTGACTATGCCAATGAACATAATCTGGAGATACAGATGCAGCAGGTCAACATAGACAAACAGGAGGTAACTCTTAATACGGCCAGGAATAAGCGTTTACCGAATCTTACGGCAAACGCGTCACAGTCTTTTTCTTTCGGGCGCTCGGCTTCCGGTTACGACAACACATACCAGGACCGGAACTCAAGCTCAACCCAATGGTCCGCATCGACATCCGTACCGATTTTCACCGGTTTTATGATAAATAACGAAATCGCGGCGTCCAAATTAGATCTGCAGGCCGTTACCGCAGAGCTTGAAAAAGCAAAAGAAAACATGGAAATAAATATCACAACCTCGTATCTTCAGGTATTATATAGCAAGGAAATCCTTGACATAGCCAACAGGCAGGCAGACTTAAGCCGCGAACAACTGGAGCGTACAAAAAAAATGTATGAAAACGGGCGTGCATCCGACGCGCAAATCTATGAAGTGGAAGCGCAGATTGCCAACGATGAATTATCTGTCGTTCAGGCTGCATCGGATCTGCAAATGGCCATACTTTCACTCGCCCAGATGCTGGAATTGCCGACGCCTGAAGGATTCGATGTGGAAGAACCGGAAGATATGGTTGATTTTCTCCTTGTACGTCGACCGAACGCTATCTACGAAACGGCAGTAACCACGCGCGCAGCTATACGTGTCGAAGAACTACGCCTCAAGAGTAATGAAAAATATATGAAAGTCGCACAGAGTTCTTTCTATCCGACTCTGTCTTTCGGCGCAGGATACAGTAACAACTATTACAAAATCAATGGTTTTAACAATACGTCCTTTTCCGATCAGTTAAAAAATAACGGAAACGAATATTTCAGCCTCAATCTCAGCGTTCCTGTCTTCAACCGTTTCGCGACGCGTAACAATGTGAAAACAGCCCGTCTGAATATGCAATTGCAGGAACTCCAACTGGAAAATTCTAAAAAATCATTATATAAAGAAATCCAACAGGCATACTACAATGCGGCAACATCCGGCGAAAAATACAAATCAGCGGAAGTCGCCTATAAATCGGCGGAGAAATCATTCGGATACATGAAAGAAAAACTTGACAACGGACGCGCTACCACGTATGAATACAACGATTCTAAAACCAGTATGACGAAAGCCCTTTCCAACCGCACACAGGCAAAATACGATTTTATCCTGCGCAAAAAAATCCTGGAATTTTACGAACGACAGTAAAAATTATTTCTGCGGCGCCTCGGCAATGAAAACAAATAAATTTGTTTTGCATTTCTCTCGGCTTGCACTATCTTTGCTGCCGGATAAATGAAAACCAAATGGTAGAAAAACAGATCAAACTGTACGATAAAAACTTTGAATTGTACATTCCTGAAGACATTATTGTCAGCGCTATATCAAAAATAGCCGAAGATATACGCCGTGACATGGAGGGCAAAAGTCCTCTTTTTGTCGGTATCCTCAACGGGGCCTATATGTTTGTGGCGGAACTGATGAGTAAATTGCCGCCCACATACGAATTGACGTTTGCCGCTTATTCATCCTATCGCGGCACAAAATCAGCGGGTATCGTACAAGAGTTGCTACCTATCCGTAGCGACGTCAAAGATCGCCCGATCGTTTTGCTGGAAGATATCATTGATACAGGCCTGACAATGCAATATGTAACGACCCGTCTCCGCGAAGAAGGCGCTACAGACGTTCGGCTTGCGACAATGCTTCTCAAGCCGAGATCGCTTCAATGCGATCTTAAACCGGATTATGTGGGAATGGAAATCGAGAATGATTTCATTGTCGGCTTCGGGCTTGATTACAACGGATTAGGACGTACGTCCCGCAATATTTATAAAATCGTTGAATGACATTTTCACTGATTACTAAAAAGACTGTCATTAATAATCAACTATTAATATTAAAATAAAATGCTTAACATTGTAATTTTCGGCGCGCCGGGATCAGGTAAAGGGACGCAAAGCGATTTGATAAAAAGAAATTTTAATCTGGCTCATATCTCTACAGGCGACGTGCTACGCCAGGAGATCAAAAATGAGACGGAACTGGGCAAAATGGCGAAAGAATACATAGAAAAAGGGCAGTTGTTGCCCGACGAACTGATCTGTGATATGCTTGATGAAGTTCTTGATACATTTAAAGATACGAAAGGCATTATATTTGACGGTTTTCCACGTACTATCCCACAAGCTGAAACGCTTGAAAAAATTCTAAAAAAACGCGGCATGGACGTGTCGGTTTTACTCGACTTACAAGTAGAAGACGAAGAACTTACCAAACGCCTGCTCGAACGCGGAAAAAGATCAGGACGCTCGGACGACAATGACGATACAATACAGTCACGCCTGAAAGTATATCATTCACAAACCGCGCCGCTTGCCGAATATTATAAAGGAAAAGGCAAACACGTTGCGATTAAAGGCGCAGGGAGTATAGAAGAAATATTCGACCGTATAAAAGAAGCAATCAAAAATATTAGCTAATAAACGATCATTAATCATTAATTTCCGAAAATGGCAGATTCGAATTTTGTCGATTACGTAAAAATATATTGCAGTTCCGGTAAAGGCGGAAAAGGTTCCTCTCACTTCCGAAGAGCCAAATATATCCCCAAAGGCGGACCTGACGGAGGAGACGGCGGGCGCGGCGGACACGTGTATCTGTGCGGTAACCGTAATTTATGGACATTACTCCATTTGAGATACGAACGACATATCATCGCAACTCCCGGCGAAGGAGGAAGCGCCAAAGGCAGTACGGGGAAAGATGGTACGGACCGCTATATGGAAGTTCCGTGCGGAACGGTGGCATACGACGCTGATACCGGAGAATTTATCTGCGACGTCACCGAGGATGGACAAATTGTACGCATCCTCAAAGGCGGTAAAGGAGGATGGGGAAATATTCATTTCAAAACATCTACTAATCAGGCTCCACGTTATGCTCAGCCTGGAGAACCGGGAGAAGAACGTAATGTCATTCTGCAATTAAAACTACTGGCAGACGTGGGTCTTGTGGGATTTCCGAACGCAGGAAAATCAACATTACTGTCAGTCATTACTTCCGCCAAACCCAAAATCGCCAATTATCCTTTTACTACGCTCGAACCAAATCTCGGCATGGTAAAATATCGCGACAACCGTTCATTTATTATGGCCGACATTCCCGGCATAATCGAAGGAGCCAGCGAGGGAAAAGGACTGGGGCTTCGTTTTCTGAGACATATAGAACGGAATTCGCTGCTTCTCTTCATGGTACCGGCCGACGCCGGTGATATAAAGAAAGAGTATGAAATCCTAAGCGGCGAACTGGAAAAATATAATCCCGACCTGGCGGAGAAAAGTCGTGTTCTTGCTATCACAAAAAGCGATCTTCCCGACGAAGAGCTTAAAAGCGCACTCTCGCGAAATCTACCGGAGAAGATCCCTCACGTGTTCATATCTTCTGTCGCACACATAGGACTCGATGCGTTAAAAGATATACTCTGGACAGAACTAAACAAAGAAACATTTCAGGACAAAGAAAAAATTGTCCATAAAAATATGGAAATAAACACGATCGGAGGCAACGACGAAATCAAAGACGAAGACGCTGATACAGAAAATAATTCTGATATTGAATATGACCGGTAAACCGGCTAAAATCATTTTTTTACTGAAAAACTATTGATATTTATTAAAAGTTCGTATCTTTGTGCCGGATTTAAAAATTTAAAGATCATGACTATTGAATCTATTGGAACGGCAGCCGGAACCGTATGGACAGCTTTAAGCACATCCGGAAAGATGACTATCAAGGACTTAAAAAAAGTCGCCAAGATCAAAACAGACAAGGAATTATTCTCTGCTTTAGGCTGGTTAGCAAAAGAAGGTAAACTTATTTTCAAAGAAAAAGGAGAAGATTTGTTTGTATGGTTAGCGTGAAAAAATTAAAAACAAAACGACGCCATTAAAGGCTGCTCATCATATAGATGAGCAGCCTTTTTCTATTATAAAAAGCAAAAAAACGATTTAAAAGTTGTTTTTCACAATAATAAAACATACTTTTGTACTCAATTTGGTAGGAAATGACCGAAAAAGAAAATAATTTGTTAGCAGTATTTGAAGAACGCGTGCATGATTTGGTAAAGTTATGCGACGATAGAAAACGTCACATAGAAGAGTTGGAAGCATCTTTGAAGGAAAAAGACGAAATAATACGACAGACGAAACACAGAATCGAGTTATTATATACCAAATATACAAACCTGCTCACAGCTCGCAGACTGGCCGAAAATGAAGAAGAATTCCGGAATGCGCGTAAACAGGTTAACAAGTTGGTGCGGGAAGTGGATACATGCATTGCCCTCTTAAATGAATGATTTATGCCGGACAAAACACTTGATATACAGCTAGAAGTAATTCCGGGAGGACGAAAATATCCTGTGAAAATAAACGCTGACGATGAAGAGTTAATCCGGGAAGCAACAAGACAGTTGCGACTGAAATTTAATGCATATAACCAGGCTTTCTCCGAAGCAGATTTATCGGACAAAGATATTATGGCTATGGTAGCCATAGATATTGCAACGAGCCATTTGCGGCTGGAAAGAAATAAAGATATTGTGCCTTTCACTATGAGAATACAACAACTTAACGAAAAGTTAAAAGATTATCTGAAAGAGCAATAACATCTATACTGAATAAAAGAATTCTTACGCACTGATTATGAAGACGGCAATATCTTCATGAACAATGCTTTTTTATATTATTGTGTAACTAAAAAAATTATAACAACAGATGAGCGTATGGAATATAATAGCAATCATTATCGCCTTCATAGTCGGCGGATTGCTGACATGGATTATTACGCGGGTACTCTTGAAATCCAGGCGTGAAAAGATGCTTCAGGAGGCAAAGATGGAAACCGAGGTGATGAAGAAAAACAAATTGCTGGAAGTGAAGGAAAAATTTATTCAACTAAAGGCCGACCTGGAAAAACAGGTGACTGCACGTAACGCCAAAATTCAATCTGCGGAAGCTAAACTCAAACAACGTGAGACTGCATTTTCGCAAAGACAGGAAGAACTGCAACGCAAAAACGCCGAGGTCGACGCAATTAAGGAAAACCTTGCTACACAATTACTGGTCATAGAAAAAAAACAGCAAGATCTCGAAAGGATGCACCAGCGGGAAGTAGAACAGCTGGAAACCATTTCCGCCCTGTCTGCCAAAGATGCGAAAGAACGCCTCATTGAATCATTAAAAGACGAGGCCAAATCCGACGCGACGTCCTATGTCAATGAAATAATAGAAGAAGCCAAGATGACGGCGAATATGGAGGCCAAGAAAATCGTGGTCCATACCATACAACGCGTAGCGACAGAAACCGCCATCGAAAACTCCGTAACGGTGTTTTCCATTGAATCGGATGAAATGAAAGGACGTATCATCGGACGCGAAGGACGTAATATCCGTGCGCTTGAAGGCGCTACGGGGATTGAAATTATCGTTGACGACACCCCCGAAGCAATCGTTCTTTCCGGATTCGATCCTGTTCGCCGCGAAATAGCGCGACTGGCCCTTCACCAACTCGTACAGGACGGACGTATCCATCCTGCGCGTATTGAAGAAGTTGTCGGTAAAGTAAAAAAACAGGTCGAGGAAGAAATCATAGAAACAGGAAAACGTACTGCAATAGACCTGGGTATACATGGCCTTCATCCGGATCTTATCCGTTTGATAGGGAAAATGAAATACCGTTCATCTTATGGTCAGAACCTACTCCAACATGCCCGTGAAACGGCCAATTTGTGCGCTACTATGGCGTCTGAACTCGGTCTTAATCCGAAAAAAGCGCGCCGCGCCGGACTTTTGCATGATATAGGCAAGGTGCCTGATGACGAACCGGAATTGCCACACGCCATATTAGGAATGAAACTTTGCGAAAAATACAAAGAAAAACCGGATATTTGCAATGCCGTAGGCACCCATCATGATGAAATTGAGATGCAGACAATGATTGCGCCGATTGTACAGGTTTGCGACGCCATATCCGGCGCACGTCCGGGTGCGCGCCGTGAAATTGTTGAAGCTTATATTAAGCGTCTTAATGATCTCGAACAATTGGCGATGTCCTACCCCGGCGTTATTAATACGTATGCCATTCAGGCCGGTCGCGAATTACGCGTAATTGTTGGAGCAGACAAGATAAATGATAAAGACGTCGAAAGTCTTTCGAATGAAATCGCAAAAAAAATTCAGGATGAAATGACTTACCCGGGACAGGTAAAGATCACCGTTATCCGCGAAACGCGCGCCGTTAGCTACGCAAAATAATCAATCGACAACATGAAACGAACATGAACCAACGGTCTTTTAGCGAAGCGTTAAAAACCAACGGTCTTTTAGCGAAGCGTTAAAAAAAACGGCTTGCGCCAAAGAGTTATGAACATGCTGTGAGTTCCATGTTTCCTTAGTGTTAAAAAATAAATAATGTACGCATGAAAACAATACTAAATAATAAGTTTTTCTCCTTTCCATGCCTGTTTTTTCTGAGCTTTTCAATACTACTCAATGCGCAGGAAAAATCAGTATCAGGAATTGTTTATGACAATGAAAACAATATCATAATCGGAGTATATATCAAGGTTGAAGGTAAAAAAACAGGATGGATGACCGACATGGATGGTAAGTTTACCGTGGATGCCGCCGCCAACGATACTTTGGTATTTTCATACATCGGATTCAATGAAACAAAAGTCCCCATTAACGGTCAAAGTTTTTTAACCGTTACCATGACGCCTGACATCCAATTGCTTCAGGAAGTTGTCGTTGTTGGTTACGGCGCACAAAAAAAAGCGACCATCGTAGGCGCTATCGCGCAAGTAACCACCAAAGAATTGCAACAAAGTCCGGTAGCAAACGTTTCAAACGCCCTGGCCGGAAGACTTCCCGGTTTGATCACCATTCAACGAACCGGCGAACCGGGCAACGACATGGCTGAAATGTATATCCGAGGCGTAAGCACTTATGCCGGAAGTGTGAGTCCGCTTGTTTTGGTTGACGGAATCGAGCGCGACATCCGCATGATGGACGTTTCAGAAATCGAATCCCTAAGTATTCTAAAAGACGCCTCAGCCACAGCTGTTTACGGTGTTCGCGGCGCAAACGGAGTCGTTCTCGTAACTACCAAACGCGGCGAAATCGGCAAAGCAGAAATATCGCTAACCATTGATGGAGGCATTCAAACGCCTACGCGAATGTTGAAAAACGTAAACTCCTACGAAATGGCGATTCTGACAAATGAAGCGTTAATGAACGACGGCCTCGCTCCTAAATTTTCACAAGAAGCATTAGACGCCTACCGATACGGCACAAATGAATTTCTTTATCCGAATAACGACTGGTTTAAGGAAAGTTTGAACGATTTTTCACTCATGAACCAATATAACCTCACGATAAGAGGCGGCGTGGAAAGAGCCAGATACTTCGTTGCAACTAACATACTGAATCAAGGAGGTTTGTATAAATATAGCGACTATAATCCCGACTACAACACCAATATCAGTTATACAAAATACAATTTCAGAAGCAACCTTGACTTGACTTTGAGTAGCATCATTTCGGCAAAACTAAATTTGGCCGGAGTTATCGGAACCCGGCATTCTCCCAATCAAGATGCAAACACGGTATTTGAACGGCTGAGAATATCCAATCCTGACCGCGCTCCGATTCGAAATCCTGACGGGACCTGGGCGACGCGTGAAAAAGGAAATTTCAACCCCTTAGCCAATATTATCGATGCAGGATACCGCGATTCCAAGGAAACGTCGATACAGGCTACAATAGGATTTACCGCCGATTTGGCAAAACTTGTCAATGGACTTACGGCAAATATTGAATATTCGTTCGATTTCAACAATATCTACAATAAGTCTTACACAAAAGGGATCGAGTTTTGGGAATTTTATGAAGACGGAAGCTACCAATTGTTCTCCGAAGGCAGTAATCTGGGGTTTGGAGATGGTCTCGACACCTATAACAGCCAGTACGTATTTGAGCCTTCATTGCGTTATACGGGAACATTCAATACCGTACATAAGGTAACCGGTTTAGCCTTGTTTAACATGCAGGAACGATTGCAAAGAGGAAACTCTCTGACTCGTTTGCCTTACAGGCACATGGGCGTCGTTGGAAGGGTAACTTATTCCTGCAAAGATAAATACCTGGCAGAAATAAATGCCGGATATAACGGTTCGGAAAATTTTGCGCCCGGTCATCGTTTCGGATTCTTTCCGGCTTTTTCGGCCGGTTGGATTCCCACAGAAGAAGACTTTTTCTCCGTATCGTGGATTAACTTTATGAAACTGAGAGCGTCTTACGGAAAAGTAGGAAACGACCAGGTGGGCGGCGACCGTTTTCTTTATGAAAGCCTTTGGGAAAGCGCAGGAGAAGCCCTTTACGGAACTACCTCGCCGCGAGGAGCCGGTGGTGGAGCGCGTGAAAAACGTATCGGAAACAACAATCTGACATGGGAAACCGCAAACAAAGTGAACTTCGGTATCGAAGGCCATTATTTCAACAACAAATTAGAATTGACGATTGATGTATTCAACGAAGACAGGAACCATATCCTTTCGTCCATCAACATTGTACCCGGTACTTTCGGCGGACCGGCCTTGATGGATAATGTAGGCTCGGTAAACAACAAAGGATTTGAAGTCGAAGGACTATTCCGGGGAAAAGCAGGAAACGATTTCAGCTATTGGTTCGGAGGCAATTATTCTTTCGCCAGAAACAAAATTACCGAAATGCCTGAAGCGCCTCAAGCTTACGATTACCTGTATTCTACCGGACAGCGGGTTGGACAGCCTTTCGGATACATCTCGCTCGGCCTTTTCCAATCCGGTGAAGAAGTATTGCAAAGTCCGAGCCAAAACGGATTGACATTGCAGGCCGGCGACGTTAAGTATATGGATATCAACGGCGATGGAATCGTTG
>JAIROL010000192.1 GCA_031257565.1 Tannerella sp.
AGCAATTACAAAAAAACGGTAAACGGAATAACAGCAAACGAAACAATGCCGGACAAAACAGTCGAAGGACTTGGGACAATACAGCTGTCGGTTGGGTTACGGTTTAACAAATAAAATCGAAATGTTTCCTTGAGAAAAGATATCTCACTCTGCATCAATGTTGAAAAAAGATAACAAAGCCCGCGCACTTCAACAAGCCGTTGAAGGAAGTATCAATCAGATGTGGACAATCACAGCCCTTCAGTTGCATCCTCGCGACATAATCGCCTGTGATGAAGTATCATGCATCAAACTTAAAGTCGGCACATACAACTACTTCAAAGATCCGGAAAAAACAATCTTGACCCTGAAAGATTGCTATAGTGAAAACCACAGAAAAAAGTGTAAAAACTCCGGTTTGTTCTCTCTAAAAAACATTACAATCGCATTCGACCAGCATAAAACAAGACTTCGGTCTGATTATTAATATTCACCTGAAATTAAACCTCTACTATTTATTCCACACGCGTGGAGCGGGAGTTTTGGGTAATGGTTTACGATTCTTGAGTTCTTTCATAACCTCTTCAATTGCACGGTCTAATTGCTCATCTTCACCATTCCATTCTTTAACCGGATTATTATCTATATGAATATCAGGATTTACTCCGTAATTTTCAATGATCCATTCTCCATCCATATTATAGCTTGTAAAGAACGGTACGCGTATATCCGTTCCGTCGATAAAAGGAAGCGAGCCGCTGATTCCTATAATCCCTCCCCAGGTTCTCGTACCGATCAGTTTACCTAATCCGAGCGCACGAAAGCCCCATGGAAACAGGTCTCCGTCGGAAGCAGAGTACTTATTGATCAGACAAACTTTAGGACCAACCTGCACGGCGTCAGGAATAGTGCCTGTACGCGAGCTCCCGCGATACATCGTCATACGGTAAGGCTCGCGCGCCAAACGTTCCAGAATCATCGGCGATACATTACCGCCGCCGTTTGCCCGGTCATCTACAATCAAACCTTCTTTATCAAGCTGAGGATAGAAATAGCGTGCAAATTCGTTTAATCCGTCGACGCCCATATCCGGAATATAGATATATCCTATTTTACCACCCGAGGCTTTATCCACTTTCTCTATATTATGCCGAACCCACTGATAATGCACAAGCGAATATTCTTCTTCAAGCGGGCGGATCACGACTTTTCCGGCTCCATCCAATGAGGCTGAACTATTTAAGGAAAGCTCGGTCGGCACATTTGCTTTTCCGACAAGCAGGGTATACAAATCTTTTACGCTATTTGCAGGAATGCCGTCAATCGCCACAATGAAATCGCCGCTTTTAGCTTCTATTCCCGGTTCCATCAGCGGCGAGCGCAGAGACTGACTCCATGTTTCACCTTTATAAATCTTTTCTATACGGAAAAAACCGCTCTTATCACGTGAAATTTCCGCACCCAAAAGACCTGTCTTAATACGTTCCGGACGATCCATTTCGCCTGTTGAAACATACGCATGTCCGCAACCAAGCTCCCCGATCATTTCTCCGATCACATAATTCAAATCCAGACGGTTCTTTATATAAGGAACAAGAACTTCATATTTTTCTTTCATCGCATTCCAGTCCACGCCATGCATATTTTCCACATAAAAACCATCCCGGAAAGCGCGCCACGCTTCATCAAAGATCTGCGCCCATTCTTTGGGATAATCGGTTACAATTTTTATATCGGATAAATTGACCGCTTTATCAAGGCTTACTTTACCTGACGGTATGTCCATGACATAAACCTGCCCGCCTTTCAGGAATCCGGCTTTTTTACTCCCCGGTTCCACCCACATACGCGCGCCGTCGGCAATATTGTCTTCCTTATTCTTATCCAGATCATACATAAACACAGATCCTCCGCGGGAATAATAAACCTTACTGCCATTCGAATAAAAAACGCCATTGGATCCGGGACCTGCCGGAATCCTCACAATACGGTCGGAAAGCCCGTCCGTATCAATAACAACGTTATTAACCGGTTGATCTTCTTTTTTATTATCTTCTTTCTTCTTTCCCTCCTCCACTTTTATATCCGCTTTTTTCGTTTCGTTCCCGTCATCTTTCTGTATAAACGGAGACGGAGCGTCTTTCTTCAGCAAGGCAAGGTAGACTCCGTTATCCGACCGGCCATAGACATGGTTCCATTCTTTTGAGCCATAAACCGGATTAAAATCGCGGGAAGAAGTAAATACCAGGTATTTTCCGTCGGCGCTGAATACCGGAGATCCGGAGTTATACCAACGGTCGGTGACCGCATATTCTTTCTTATCGGCAAGGTTATAAACATATACGATAGAGAAATCATTCGACGCATCACGCGTATAGGTTAGCCACCTGGTATCCGGAGAAAATGTAACGCTCCGCGGGGCGCTAACAGAATCCTGCAGAACGATTGTTTTATTTTTATGCTGCACGTTTAAAAGAACGACTCTGTTTTTACGATCGGTATAAACAATATAACCGCTATTCGGACTCCATTCAAAATTAAGGATATAAGTATCATTATTCTTTGTCAGGGCAATCGCCTCGCCTCCATCGGCAGGCTGCATATAAAGTTCCGTTTCGCCGGTAATATCAGATATCCAGGCAATATATTTCCCGTCGGGAGACCATGCGGCAGAACGTTCGTGAGCGCCGGGAGTACGCGTCATATTCTTTGTTACTCCCTGTTCCGCCGGAAGATTAAATACTTCGCCGCGAACAGTAACGGCAAGGCGTTTTCCATCCGGAGAAAGACTTGCCGCAGAAAGGTATTTACCCCCATCTTTTATTTCACTGCGCGCGTAGACGTTATCGGATGTAAGCGTTATATTTACTTTTTCTGCTTTTTTTGTAGAGGGATCCAGCTTGTAAATATAACCGCCGTTTTCAAAAACAATCATTTTACCGTTTGTTGCAGGAAATTTCACATCATAATCCGTAAAGTTCGTAACTTTGGACGTTTCTTTTGTTTTTGTATTATAGACAAAAATATTCATCGTGCGATCACGATCGGAGGCAAAATAAATCTCATCGCCCACCCACATCGGAAAAATATCCTGTGCGTCATTATTTGTTATGTTTTCGACCGACTTTTTATCAGCATCGTAAATCCGGACGTCGTCGGCCATACCTCCTTTATAGTACTTCCAGGTGCGAAATTCACGCATCACGCGATTATATGCCAGCTTCTTTCCGTCAGGAGAATAACTACAAAAACCTCCTTCAGGCAAAGGAATACATTCCGAAAGACCGCCTTCCTTACTCGCCAGCTTAAGGCTACCTTCAAAACCGCTACCAATGCGATTACGGTATACGACATGGTTGCCGTCTGTCGTCCAACACATGACAATATTATTCGGTCCCATACGGTCGCCCAGATCGTCGCGACTGTTTGTCGCCGTATACGTCAGCCGCAACGGTTCGCCGCCATCAGACGGAAGGGCATAAACCTCCGTATTTCCGTCGTACTGGCCTGTGAATGCAATCGTCTTTCCATCCGGCGAAAAACGGGGAAACATTTCATACCCGACATGTGACGTAAGCCGCTTCGCCTCGCCGCCATGAACGGAGACTTTATACAAATCGCCGGCATACGTAAATACAATTTCAGAACCATTCGTAGAAGGGAAACGCAACAACCGCGCTTCCTCCGCTTTACCCGTTACTATAGCAAAAGCTATCCATAACACGCTACATAAAAACATTTTTTTCATACGATTATTTCAATTATTAAATTCTGTTAGCTGTTTTCTTATATCATTCATTTTTTTGATTTCTGATAATCAACCCAACCATTATATCCGCCCTCTAACTCATACACCTTAAACCCTCTGCCGGATAGTTTTACGGCAGCATCCCGACTTCGTTTCCCACTTCTGCAATATACGGCGACAGGTTTCGATTTATCCAGTAATGAATCGGCTTCAGCAACAAAACCGGAATCCAATACATTTATCAGTACGGCATTTTCCAAATGCCCTGCGGCATATTCATCCGGACGACGCACATCTACTAACTGCAGATCCGCATCTTCCCCAATGAGTTTTTCAAATTCTGCCGGCTTATAAGAAACAAACGACTGCTTCTGAGCGCGACCACAAAACGATACGACCAAACAAATAATAAATATTACTTTTTTCATCATGACTTCTTCTCTTTTATTTCCGGTTTTCTATCGCGTGTAAAGATAATTATTTGTAACAAAATAAAGATAAAATCAAGAGAATTTTGTAATAAAAACAGAAGAAAACTCAAAATTCTTTACAGCCGGATATCATTTTTTGCAGGAACTGCGCGTAGGACGCCCGATAAAACCGATCTACGAGAGTTCCAGCATACGGCGTATCGGTTTGACGGCGCGTTCACGGATATCGGGATCGACCAGTATCTCCGGTTTCTCATCGCGAAGGCATAAATAGAGCTTTTCCATCGTATTAAGGCGCATAAAGTTACATTCATTGCATGCGCATGTGCTGTCATTTGGCGGCGCCGGAATAAAAGTCTTTTGCGGACTTCGCTTACGCATCTCATGAATCACTCCGCTTTCGGTCGTTACGATAAACTGTGTTTTCAACGATTCCTGCGTATGCTTCAGAAGCGCCGCCGTCGAGCCGACAAAATCGGCAATCATCAGGATCGGCCGTTTGCACTCCGGATGAGCGATTACTTCCGCCTCGGGATATTCTTTTTTCAGCGCTACTATTTTTTCCAGTGAAAATTGTTCATGTACATGACATGCTCCATCCCAAAGAAGCATCTGCCGTCCGGCGATGCTGTTTATATAATTCCCGAGATTACGGTCGGGGCCGAAAATCAGTTTTGCATCTGTCGGAAACGAATCGACAATCTTACGCGCGTTTGTTGAAGTAACGACCACGTCCGTCAACGCCTTAACTGCCGCCGTCGTATTCACATACGAAATAACCTGATACCCGGGATGTGTCTTGACGAACTTCTCAAACTCATCTGCCGGACAGCTATCCGCCAACGAACATCCGGCTGCCGTATCCGGAACCAGGACTTTCTTTTCCGGTGAAAGTATTTTAGCTGTTTCACCCATAAAGTGAACGCCGCAAAGGACAATGATATCTGCCGCAGTCCTGGCCGCCCATTGAGCCAAAGCGAGGCTGTCGCCCACACAATCAGCAATATCCTGAATATCTGCAGTCTGGTAATAATGAGCTAGTATAACAGCATTTTTCTCTTTCCGCAAGCGGTTTATTTCCGCTACAAAATCTATATCCGAGACCATCTTCTTTATAATTCGTTGCCAATTTTATTGTTTTTTAATACTGAACAAAAGATCGATCCGATAAGGAAACGTATCTCGCGCACAAGACAAACAAATCAATCTTAGTTATAAAAACCGTTGCAATATACACATTTTTTTGACAATAGATTGAAATCGCTGCAAAACATATTCACAGAATAAAATCATATAAAATACGAATCATTAACGAAATATAGTTGCAATATTAAAAAAAACAATTACATTTGCCCGAAAAAAACAAATATGTAAGCAAAAATGAAAACAAATAAAATAATCGGAGAAAAAATAAAAGGTCTCCGTGAAATGAAAAACATCTCTGTAGAGGATATGGCCGAACGTTCCAGCCTGACTGAAGAACAAATTATGAGAATTGAAGGAAACGAAGACTTTCCGTCATTAGCTCCTCTGATCAAAATTGCGCGCGTACTTGGCGTACGCTTAGGAACATTCCTCGACGATCAGCAAGAGCTCGGACCGGTAATATGCCGTAGAGAAAGCCTTCAGTGCAGCGAAGGAATCGGTTTCACCAACAATGCCGTAAGAAAACATAAATACATGTCATACCACGCCCTTTCGACAGACAAATCAGGGCGACATATGGAGCCGTTTATCATTGATGTAGAGCCTGCAAAAAATGCCGACTTTATTTTTTCCACACACGAAGGAGAAGAATTTATATATGTAATTGAAGGAGCTATTGAAATAAACTATGGCAAAAACACATATATTCTTCATGAAGGGGATTGTATCTATTATGATTCTATCGTAGCCCATCATGTGCACGCAGAAAATGAAAAACCGGCCAAGATACTTGGCGTGATTTACACTCCGTATTAATTAGGAAAAACGTTCATACAGGATATGGAATTAAGCGACAGGACTATTGGAGATTGGCTCGAGCATTGGGCGACAGCGACGCCGGACAAAGAATATCTGGTTTATTCGGATCGCGACCTGCGATTCACCTGGAAAGAATTTAATCAACGTGTGGACGATATGGCGAAAGGGCTGACGTCTATTGGCGTAAAGCGCGGCACGCACATCGGAATTTGGGCCGCAAATGTTCCGGACTGGCTCACATTTCTTTATGCAGGAGCAAAAATCGGGGCCGTGTTGGTAACAGTAAATACGAATTACAAACAAAACGAACTTGAGTTCCTGGTAAAAGACTCCGATATTCAAACTTTATGCATTACCGACGGGGTATTCGACAGTAGCTATATCGATATGGTCTACGCCATGTTGCCCGAATTGAAAGAAACTCAACGCGGGTATCTGAACAGCGAACGTTTTTCCAAATTACGGAACGTTGTTTACATCGGTCAGGAGAAATACCGCGGAATGTACAATACGGCAGAAATACTGCTTCTCGGCAAAAATGTCGGGGATAAGGAGCTTAATGAAGCAAAAAGTCTGGTTAATTGCCGGGATGTAGTCAATATGCAATACACCTCCGGTACGACCGGATTTCCGAAAGGCGTCATGCTTACGCACCATAATATTGTTAACAATGGACTTTTCACCGGCGAAGGTATGGGTTTCACCGGCGATGATAAACTTTGCTGTTGCGTGCCTCTGTTTCACTGTTTCGGAGTTGTGCTCGCCACAATGAGCGTATTAACTCACGGATCCACGCAGGTAATGGTGGAAAAATTCGATCCGCTGGTAGTCCTGGCTTCCGTTCATAAGGAACGGTGTACGGTTCTCTACGGCGTACCGACCATGTTTATCGCGGAGATGAACCATCCGATGTTTAACCTGTTCGACCTTACTTCATTAAGAACAGGCATTATGGCCGGGTCCCTCTGTCCGATCGAATTGTTGCGCGCCGTAACTGAGAAAATGCACATTACATACATCACAAGCGTATACGGTCTGACGGAAAGCTCGCCGGGTATGACGCACTCCGTTCTGGAAGACTCGTTTGAAAAGCGCTGTACTACAGTGGGACGCGAATATCCGTTCACGGAAGTACAAATCATAGACCCGGAAACAGGCAAAGAATGTCCTCCGGAAACACAAGGAGAAGTATGTTGTCGCGGGTATCTCGTAATGAAAGGGTATTACAACAATCCGGAAGCAACGGCCGAGGTCATAGATAAAAACGGTTGGCTTCATTCGGGAGACCTGGGTATTAAAGATGAACACGGATATTACCGGATCACAGGCCGGATCAAAGATATGATTATCCGTGGAGGAGAAAATATCTATCCCCGTGAAATTGAAGAATTTTTATACCACCTGGAAGGAGTAAAAGACATACAGGTGGCAGCTGTGCCGTCACAAAAATACGGAGAAGAAGTCGGCGCGTTTATCATCCGTAAAGACGACGCGAATCTTACGGAAGATGTGGTAAAAGACTTCTGTCGCGGCAAAATCGCACGCCATAAAATACCGAAATATATCTTTTTTGTCGACGAGTTTCCGATGACAGGCAGCGGTAAAATACAAAAATTCAAGTTAAAAGACTTAAGTCTGAAATTATTAGCCGAACAAGGCATTGAGCCTGTATAATTTTTTGTATTTTTGCAGGCATTATGCGCAACATTCTCACAAAGATCGGCCTTTGGGCACAAAAAGTAATAGATTTTACACATCCGCTTTTTCGCAGATTCATGCCCATTCAGTTATACCGGTATGGAGTATGCGGAGCCGCAAACATTGTATTCGACTGGTTCCTTTATTTTTCCGTATATAACTATGTTTTTAAAGACAAATTGTTTAACCTGGGCTTTGTCGCCTTAAGTCCGCATATAGCTACATTAATAATCACATTTCCCTTCGCAACAGGTTCCGGATTCCTCCTTCAGAAATATGTTACCTTCACTGCCTCGAATCTACGTGGAAAGGTACAATTGGTACGTTATCTGCTGGTTGTTTCAGCCAATTTATTAATCAATTATGTCGGATTAAAAATATTAGTAGACGGATTGGAGTTCTATCCTACCCCATCCAAAATGATCATTACCGTCATTACTGTAATATGCAGCTACATCGGTCAGAAAAAATTCACATTCAAAACATCTGATCCGATAGAAATGGAAGAAGATGAACAAATATAAAATCTATTCAGGCAAAGGCAAAGCAGTTGCAGTGCGAGGCGATAGAGGATTTGGAGAGGGCAAAGAAAGAAGTGGAAAAAATGATAATTAATAAACAGAATATTAATAATTATGAATATAACTAATACGCAGGCAGAATATCTGTTAAGCCTGCCTAAAAAAAATAGCAGGCGAGGATGGATTGTTGTCTGAAATAACAATCAATCAGAATTTTCCTTTTCAGGAGCGTTATGAATTGCTTTCTGAAACAGATGATGAGTTTTCTTTTTTGTGGATCATTCATCAAAGTGCAAAAGGGATATTACAGATCAGTTTACATTTTCAGGAAAACGACAGTAAAACAGGACTTATTCGGGTTGACTATAACAGAGGGCATAAAAATCCTGAAACTGTCAATTCGAATGTACCTGAAAAGTTTCATCCTTATGTTGGAAAACAATTTTCAAATATTGAGCATAATATTCATTACCACGTACAGGGATATCCGTCCTTAGCATGGGCTATTCCTTTGACGGATGATGATTTTGAAATAAAATCCATAGATGAAAATGATAATAACAGGTCATTTGCAAATGCTATTACGTCATTTGCAAAGACAATACATATTGAAACAATAATCAATGTAAATACTTTACTCTTATGAATGAGGATTGGATAAACAACAGTATTGCCGAATATTATAATTGGCTTCGGGATAAAACGCAGGTTTTAAAAAACGAACAGACAGGCTGGTATGCCATAACAACGCCGTTTTTGGGATTATTTAACGATAATATAGAAATATATGCCAAGTTGGAAAAGGATAAATTAATCCTTTCAGATGACGGACAGACACTTGGGAATTTAGAACTTGCAGGCTCGTCTGTTACACGTGCTCCTGTACGGAGAGAATGGTTTGATATGATACTCTTGAATTATGGAATTACCTTTAATAATAATGAACTTCAGGCAGAAGGAACAGAAAAAGATTTCAATCAAAAGAAATATAATTTATTATGCGCCATATCAGAAATATCCGACATAGCAATGATGGCAAAGCATACAGTGTCTTCTTTATTTAAAGAAGATGTAAGAAATTTTTTTGATGAACGAAATATCATACATACGCCGCAGTTTATTGCCAAAGGTAATACCGGATTTGAATTTTCATTTGATTTTCAAATTGCAGGAAGACATAAAGAGATTGTTATTAAATCATTTAACTCTCTAAACAAAATTAATGTGGTTAATTTTTTATTTGGTTGGGAAGATATCAAAAATGCAAGAGAAAAGATATCCGGCAAGGAACTGAAAGGATTAGCAATTATCAATGATTTGGAAAAAGAATTAAAACATGAATATATTTTATGTAAATTTGCAAACAAATGATATTTTAAATATTCCAAGTTATGGGTAATGGAGCAAGAAAATACACTCGCCCAACCTTAAAAAGGTTATATGGATTGTCAGGGAATCAATGTGCTGCCCCTGATTGCGACAGGGTATTAATTGCTCGCGATGGAATGTCTATTACAAGTAAAATCTGCCATATTGAGGCTGCAAGTGGAGATGGTCCTCGATATAACGCATTAATGACCGATAAAGAACGGGCTCATTTTGATAATTTGATTTTATTATGCGATGAGTGTCATACCATTATTGACAGTAAAGAAAATGAAGGCAAATATCCTGTAACTTTATTAAAAGAATGGAAGAAGAACCATGAAAGCAAATTTCTTCATGAACAACTTAGAAACTCATCATTGTTAATGCAAGCAATCAATGCGATTGCCGCCGCAAATTTTGAAAATGATGCGGTTAATGATGAAAGATTGCAGACATTTGGCATTACTGATAAAATCAGTTATAACAATATCAAAAGGAATAAATGCTTAATTGAAGAATACGGCGGATATTACGGAAAGATTAATTCCCTTTATGGTGAATTGGAATCTCAAGGTAGTTTTAAGAAAGAAAAATTACTACGTAATATTCGTGCCGTATATTTGAAAACGAAAGGTAAATATACTCAAGGGATCTCTGACCCAATGCCAATAATTCAAAAAAAAGCGGACGATATTATTGAGGATATTGAAAATGTGTTTTTATCTTTGGTCGCTGATACTAACAAATATCAGGAAGATATTTCGTTCGGTATTTCTGTTGTGTTGGTTGATGCTTTTATGCGTTGTAAAATTTTAGAAGAACCGCCAAAAATAAAATGATACTGGGAAAAGATATACATCCGCAAAGAAAGATTTACTATCTTGGATCCATTGTTATTGAGATTCTAAAATCAACCGATAGCAAAGGAGATGATTTCTTTTCGTTGTACGAGCAGGTGAGTAAGAAAGAAAAGATTTCAATGAATTTGTTTGCTTTGACATTAGACTGGTTATTTGTTCTGGGACTTATTGAAAATAAGAAAGGATTGATACAAAAATGTTTTTAAAGTCACTGAAAATAGAGAATGGAAGTACCGTTGTGAGAGATATTCTTTTTCACAAAGGGATTAATCTTATTATTGACGAGACTAAAACATCCGATAAAAAA
>JAIROL010000225.1 GCA_031257565.1 Tannerella sp.
TAATACGACGTTAATACGCGCTCCTTAAACTCTTCCGAATAAAATTTTCTTTCCCGTTTTACCATAACTTTACTGCTTTTTATTGTTCTTTTTTTGTAAAGCTATTTCAGGACAAGACAGGCCTATTTGTAGAAAGGGATTATTGCCCGGCGTAAATAATCGAAATAATGCCAACCACAAAGAGAATAAACATGGCAATCAACATTGGAGATGTTCCTTTTGTTGAATTTTTAAATTCTTTCCAAATAAAAACACCCCATAAGGCAGCTACAAGCGTTGCCCCCTGGCCCAATCCGTAAGATATAGCCGCACCCGCTTTCCCTGCGGCAATCAAGTTCAACGAATTACCGACGCCCCATATTAAACCTCCTAAAATTCCGACTAAATGTATGGAAAATTTACCGCTAAAATAAGTCTTATAGTTAGCAGGTTCGCCACTGATCGGCTTTTTCATCACAATTGTATTGAAAACAAAATTACTGACGAAAATACCTAATGCGAAAATTACCATAGCTGTATAGGGTGTCATCTTTCCTTGAGCAGGCGATTCAAAATTATCAAGGTCCATCGAGGCTGCAACAAAGCGGTAAAAGAAAGACATCAACACGCCGGCAAGAATAGAAATAAAAATACCTTTTGACGTGACTTTTTGATTACCGGATGAGGCTTTTCTATAAGCAACGGCATTGATAATGATGGCGATTGTGACCAATGCCACACCTGAAAACAAGAACGCCGGATCGCCTTTTTGCGAACCCATATAGTTGATTATCACCCCTAATACTAAAGCTAACCCTATGCCTACAGGAAAAGCAACCGACATTCCTGCTATTGCAATGGCTGCCGACAGAAGAATATTAGCGGCATTGAAAATGACGCCTCCCAAAAATGCGCTACCAATATTATGCATATCGGCTTGCGCCAGATCGGGAAGAAAACTGCGGCCACTGCTACCCATACTCCCAAGCGTATACGCGAAAATCAAAGACAGCAGTAATACTCCAATCGTATAATCCCAATAGAATAATTCATAACGCCAAGTTTTTCCTGCAAGTTTTTGGGCGTTTCCCCATGAGCCCCAACAGAACATGGTAATTATACAAAAGATAATTGCCAACGGATAATTATTTACGATAAACATAATAAATTGATTTATTTAATTTTTACTTTACAACTTTGTATTCAGGATTTAGTTCCATCGTTTTTGCATTTACTTGCTTGCGCCGGTTATGAAGCATTTCACGCAATTTATTCGCCATTTCCGGTTCAGATGACGCAAGGTCGTGCCGTTCTTCTTTATCGTTTTTCAGATTAAATAACTGAACGGTATTGTTTTCATAATACTCTAACAATTTATAATCGCCACAGCGCACAGCGCCTCCGGGACTTTGCATGCCGTGATTGCTGTAGTGAGGGAAATGCCAGAATATAGCGTCACGGTCGATTTTTGTTTCACCTCTCAGCAATGGCGCGAAACTTACTCCGTCGGACTTAACCCATGGTTTCATTTGTATTCCTGACATATCTAATATAGTTGGAAAAAAATCAGGTCCGGTAACAGGCACGTCGCAAATAACATTCCGTAATCCTTTGCCAGGCCATTTAATAATTAGCGGAACGCGGATACCTCCTTCATAAAGCCAGCCTTTTCCTCCCCGAAGCGGTAAATTGGAAGTTGAATAAGCTTTATCCAATTCGTTTTCCCTAATTACGCGGTTGGGATCATAAAAATTGGCGGCTGACATTCCTCCGTTATCTGAATAAAAAATTACGATAGTGCGATCGTCAATCCCCAATACTTTCAGTTCTTCAAGCGCCCGTCCGAAACTTTCATCCATACTTTCGACCATAGCGGCAAATTCCACATTATCCTGAAGTTGTTTAATTTTAACCGTTCGATCAGGAAAGATACGGTATCCTTCATGAGATTGAACATCTTTTCTATCAATCGAGTCATCATCCCCGTCTCCTTCCAATACATAAGACTGACCTTGAAGTTCTTTTGCGATAGTCGTTCCATCGTAAGGTAGATGCCGGCTAACAGGCACATTCAGTAACTTCTGAAACGGGAAATCGCGACGACCCGGCAGCCAGTCGGTCAGATTGAGAGAAGCGGGGTATTTTCCCGTCAATATACTTGCTCGAGAAGGAGAATTTACATGGCATGCCGCATAAGCGCTGGTGAAACGAACGCTTTCTTTTGCAAAATTATCAATATTGGGAGTTTCATAAAAACGGCTGCCATAACATCCGATATCCGACCATCCTAAGTCGTCGACTAAAAAAAAGACGACATTCATAGGTCTTACTTTTTTTTGCGCTTTACATTGCAGTAGTCCTGCCCCTAATAAAGCTACAGCCGCACTTGATAGAAATAATCGCCGGTTCATTTTTAACTATAATTTAATTTCAAACGGTTGATCTCCATATATAACGGCATAGAGATAATTTACCTGAGCAAAATCGACCGGATTCAAAATTTTGATTACTACTTTATGTTTTCCCTTGGGTAATTGATATTTCCAAAATGGAGTAAATCTACGTTTGTTTATTTCTGTCGGGAGCTTTACTTTTTCCACTAAAGCGCTATCAATATACATTTCGGTTTCAAATACATAGTTTTGCTTGTATCCTTTACCATCGGCAGGCGCTGCCAAAGCAAAACCAATACCTTCGAACTCAAACACAATTTCATTATTGATTGTCCTCGGAACAACTTTGCCAACAGGATAATGTCCTTTGAAAGCTACTTCTAAAGGAACAGTTTCCGGCTCTTGAACACGAATTACTACTTCGTTTTCTTTTATTTCTCCGCCATTTCTTTTTATCATTTCTTCGGCATGCCGGTACGACATATCGTATGCGTCAAGTAGTGAAACAGTTGTTCCCATAAAAGGAAAGTTTTCTATTTTATTAAGCCCTTGTTTCCAAAAATCGGGGATATTTTTATAACCTGCTATGGCTGCTAAAACGGCTCCTGCGGTTCCCGGATTACAATCGGCGCATGGATTATTTAACCAGTGGCCGGACTCCGGGGGCGTCAGACCGTTTAAAATATTATATCGTGCGGTCTGATTAGCAAACCACAACTTATAGTCGGCATTTGCAAATGCTTCTGCAAACGCTTGTGCAGTAGCGTCAATTCCTTTTTCTTCTATCACTTTCATAAACGTAAGATCCATATAAACATCATCATACGCTCCGGGGTTATTGCGATACGCAACCATCATTGAGGAATCATTCCATAAAAGTATCCGGTTGTCTTGTATCATGGTTGAATTGTATTTAAACTCGGCAGGTATTCCAAATGTTACCCCAATGGTCTGGGCGGCCCAAGCTCCCTTAATTTTGTCTTTCAACGCTTCTTTTGAAAGAGTTATACTATTAACATCCGTACTTTTCTCCTCTTTTTTAAGGGAAGAACATCCTGTAATCAATAAAGCAAGTAATACCAATAGATTTTTCATAAACATTATTTATTAACGCGTTCCATTATTTTTATTCAAAAATTCATACACTTCCTTTTCCGTAGGAATAGAAGGTTGAGCCCCTATTCGAGTAACGCAAATCGCGGATGCGGCAGTAGCAAATTTTAATACGCTCTCCAGGTCTTCTCCGCGAACTAATCCGACAGCTAAGGCTCCGCAAAAAGTATCGCCGGCAGCAGTGGTATCTAATGCATTCACACAAAATGCAGGTACCGAGTAAAATTCCTGTTTGTTTTTCAACAGGCATCCTTGTTTTCCCATGGTTAGCACAACCGTTTTTGCGCCTAAAGCCAATAATTTATCTACGATTGCATCTTCGCCGGTTTCATCAATTTTTCCGCCTGAAATAATCTCTGCTTCAGTCTCGTTTACCACCAGAATATCAATCAGTTTTATTAATTCATCGTCCAAATGACATGCAGGAGCGACGTTAAGCATTATTGTTTTCCGGTGTTTATGTGCAAGTTCGCAAACGGTTTTTATCGTATCATACGGGATTTCCATCTGTAATACGACCATATCGCAGGCAATGATATCGTCCTCGCTTTTGCAGATATATTCGGGCGATAGCAGGTTATTTGCTCCGGAAGTTATCACTATACAATTCTCGCCGTTTTCATCGACTAATATAATCGCTGTTCCGGAGGAGGCCTCTTCAACGAGAAGCGCAGAAGAAACATCCAATCCCATTTCCTTGAAATATTTCAATGCATTCTGTCCGTTTGTATCCACGCCTAAACAGGTAACGAATTTGACGTCTCCCCCCAATTTATGTGCGGCTACCGCCTGATTGGCTCCTTTGCCCCCCATATTTTGAAGAAATGATTTTCCCACAATAGTTTCGCCTGCAGTTGGAAATTTTTTTACTGTAGTTATCAAATCCGTATTTGAACTGCCTATTACTAATATTTTACCCATTAATTCAGTTTTTCTATTTAAATTCACTCTTGGTTTTCGTACGAACATGCTCAATCATCTTCACTAATTCATCCGCTTTATCCGGCATCTTGTCATACAGATTAAATTTTCCCGAGATATCCTTATTCAGGTTGAACAAACGGGGAATTTTATCGCCGGGACTATCCGGATAATACGTTTCCGGCCACCGACCCGGTTTAGCCGGCTCAATATATTTCCATTCGGATCTTGTTTAAACCCGCGAAGAAGTCCGGAAGAAAGATGATTGTAGGTCAGCCAGCCGTTTTCCATATATTATTTCCCTCAGGTACTACATGAGATTTCTTATATTTGCGTTTCTTTGACATTTATTTCACGATTATTTCCTGCGCTGTTTCTCTGCCTGCGCTTCTCAATTTAACAATATATATTCCCTGAGCGCTAAACAATTATTTATCAAGTAACATAAGTTTACGTTTATTATACCATTTTCACCTCGGCGCGATATGGAATCGCACTTTGAGCTCCAATGCGGGTTACCGCAATCGCTGCCGCCACGTTTGCAAACCTGACAGATTCTATCAGGGAATGACCTTCCGAAAGATAGACGCTTACCGCCCCACAAAACACATCGCCCGCGCCGGTGGTGTCTATTGTTTCCACTTCTGTTGCCGGAGTCTTGATAAAGTTTTTCTGTTCTTTCACAAAAGCGCCTTCTTTACCTAAAGTGATCACTACGTTTTCTATTCCTTTTTCGCTAATCGCTTTTGCTGCACGGTATGCGCTTTTTTCATCCGTCACTTTAATATTCGACAACATTTCCATTTCGATACGGTTGGGCAAAACTACATGTACTTTTTTCAGCAATTCGTTACTTAATGCAGACGCCGGAGCCGGATTGAGAATGACTTTCTTTCCGTAGCTATAAGCCAGAGACGCCGCATGCTCTACGGTTTGCATCGGAATTTCAAGTTGCATCAGGACGATGTCGGCTTCTTGTATTCTGCTTTTAGCTTTATCAATGTCTTCGGTGGAAAGGGATTGGTTTGCGCCTGAAGCTACGATTATACAGTTCTCGCCGTAAGAATCTACAGAAATAAGCGCAACGCCTGAAGGTCTTGTCCGGTCGGTGAATACATAATCGGTATTGATCTTTTCCGATTTGTATATTTCCATTGCTTGCAAACCAAAAAGATCATAGCCTACTTTCGAAATAAAAGTCACATCAGCGCCTAACCTGGATGCGGTAATGGCCTGATTTGCTCCTTTACCGCCGGGATTCATAAAAAAAGTTCCTCCCAATATCGTCTCTCCCGGAACAGGAAGTCTGCTCGCTTTCACAACCATATCAGTATTACAACTGCCGATTACAACAATTTTTGGCTTACGTTTTAGATGTACGCTTTCCATAGATAGTATACAATTAGATTGCAAAAGTAAGTAATTAAAAACTTCTTTTTTTACAAAAAACAGGAGCTTTATATAATTACAAAACAGGTTTTATTATAGACTATTCATTAATTTACAATAAAATATGATTCGGAAATTGCATATTATTTATAATGATAAATATTATCTGAATTTTTGACTTCTTGCTTCGGCATGTGCAATCAAAGTGTCGGCAAGGTCTATTCTCAATATCTTCGATTCAATCCATGCAGTAAAATCGAAAATACGTAGTAATTGGTTCTCATACTTATCTTCCTGCAATGCCTTGATAGTAGGCAAAAGTTTCTTATACATCGCTTCCCTGTCTTTTCTCAGAATGGGCAAATTCCTTTTGTTTAGAAATCCTAAGATAATATGCTCTGTTTGAAAAGATTTTTCTTTCTTCATTAACAATTCCCTTTTAATAGAGCGTGTTTCATAGCTTATCAAATCGAATTCGCCTATCTCGTAATATGCAATCAGGCGAACTAATCTCATCGTTCTCATTAAGGGAATGTAATCAATATTATGATTGAGTATCATCCGGTTGATATATCGCATAGCCATTTTATAATTTCTGTTTCCAATAAAAACAATAGCGGTATAAAGTAGTAATTCGCTCTGCCGCATAGGGCTCAGCCACGATTCTTTATCAAAAAGAGAGTCTTGATACTTTTCTATTATTTTATTACAGCGGGAAAAATCGCCTCTATCCAAATATTGGAATAATTCGTATTGAAACAATACGCAAGATGTATTTACCCTGAATTCAAAAGAGGAATTCATTGCAAGTTTTTCCAGCTTATTCAGGAAATAGGGTATATCATCGTAATCGCCGACTGACCGCAGACTATCCAGCACGCCTTCCAACACGTACAGGTAATAAATCGGCGGATTAGCCCAAAAATGCGGATTTTCTTCAAAAAGGTTACTCAATTCCTTGAATATATTCAGAGCTGTCCGATATTCGCCTATGCTAATCAGATAGCTGGCCTGAAATAGCTTGTGATTTTTAGTAATCTCAAAATTATGCTCTGAATCAGAGGAGGCCGCAATGTGTAATTCTTGCACTATAAGGTCATTCATATCTTGTTTTTCCTTCGCTGTGCGGATAAATCCTTTATGAGACAAACGATATTTCAGTAAGTTGAAAAGAGAGTTTTGTTCGGTTATCTTCCGGATATTTTTCAGCGCCTCGTTCCGGGCGAAATGCTTATGATAAAGTTCCTGTTCCGAAATATCCGGAAAATTAAGTCGTAAAAGATATTCAAGTTCCAATTTAGTGGCAATCATTATTATTTCATAGTATTCATAGATATTCGCTTGTTTTATGGTTACATCTAATAGTTCGAAGCATTCATGGAATAAGGACCTTTCATATAACATTCTTGCTTTGGAAATATTTTGTTGCAAGTCGTAATAATTATCCCTTTTCTTTCTCAAAAGCAATAAACTATCCAACATTTTTTCATACAAGTAGTGAAGCGATATTTCAAATGAACCGTCCGGCCTCTGTCTGTGAAATTCTTTCTTCACTTCTTCTCCGTCATATATCTTATTTTTTATTATGATATCATAAATAACAAGATAATCCTTGTCTTTATGCTCCTTTACTACTTGAAGAAAAAAATGTTTTTTCTCCGACTTGGATAATGAACATGCCAATGAGATAACAGAATTTATTCGTTTCATTTTGCAAAAATAAATATTATTTGTTTCACAATGATGAAAGCGTATAAAAATGAATTACGTTACTAAGCAGAGTCGGTCGTAAAGTTTTTTATTTTCATGCATTTGGAAAAACAAGTTTTTTATGTAATTTTACGCCCATTACGTTCTATAACTGTTGAAACGCATAAGAGTGGGTATGAAATCCATGCATACGATTTTGGAAGAGAGCGGGAGTGAAATCGATTTTGAAACATTGTATGCCCGGATGTCTAAAGAAGGCATTCAGCAGATGGAAAAGACGTCATTAACCGGTAAGGAACAATTGCCGGTTCGACTGATAATTACTTTGGTTTCCCCGGAAGTTTATTCCGAACGCATACGCAGACTGGAGAAGGAAGCTAAGAAAAAATGGCGTTCCATAAGCAAAAGGACACGCATGCTTTACCATTTCAATCTTATGATAACCAGTGTCGGGGCAAAAAAATTACCGGTGGAAAAGATATATCCTCTCTGTCGCTCCCGCCGGCAAGTGGAACTGATGTTCAAAAACCGGAAATCTGTTTTTTCCCTCGCCGGACTCCTCTACCTGCAACGTAGCCCGCTTATTCCCGAAATCAGGCACGAATGGCTGCTGGAATTAAAATACTGCAAGGCGTCCGCTTCGGAAAAGGAAATCGCCGCCAAACGCGAACAGGGCCTGGAACAGATGAGAACGTATGCCGGTGCGCACCGCATGAAAGACCGTACCGACCTGAAAGC
>JAIROL010000227.1 GCA_031257565.1 Tannerella sp.
AGAGAGAGAGAGAGAGAGAGAGAGAGAGAGAGAGAGAGAGAGAGAGATGAGCAGGCGTATATCACATCAGTATATGTAATAGTACGCGCACGCGCGCACAATACCGAAAGCAAATCATTCAACCATTTATCCCCAAACTTTGACGCCGTTTTTTTCGAAACGGACGACAATAAAAAATCTTTTCATTTATATCATTCCATTCAAACAAAACCGCTCGGCAGAATATTGTTTTTTTGTCGGTCGGTTCATTTCATACCTTTAAGGGAGGGTTATATCCGCACTAATCCTCCCTTTCTATAAATATGCCCGTATCTCAATGCGACGTCAATAAATTTTGACTGTCGTTTTCATTAAAAACAAGTTTATCAAATCTCAAAATGAAAATTTTAACGAACTATGAAATCTAATATTGTAACGGGAATGAAAGACAAAACAAAAAAAAATCATGTATCAGGGAGGATAATACCTCTGTTATGCGTATGTATCTGTTTTATTTACTCTCCCATGCTGTTTGGCCAGTCGTCGACGACATTAAAGGGGAGAGTGATAGATCAGGAGGGAGAATCTTTACCCGGCGTAGCCGTACAAATCGTGGGAAGTACGCGGGGAGTTATGACCGACGAAGAGGGTTATTTCACAATGGAGAATGTGAAAGCCGGCACGAGACTCAAGACAAGTTATATCGGAATGGAAACCAAGGAAATAGAATTTACGGGACAGCGTGAGCTTACTATTGTATTGCAGCCTGTGACTAAAGAATTAGACGAGGTAACAGTCGTGGCTTTCGGTAAGCAGAAGAAGGCAAGCGTTGTTGCCTCGATTACGACCATTGCGCCGGAGAACCTGAAAGTCCCGTCCAGCAATTTAACGACCGCATTTGCGGGACAGATGGCGGGCGTGATAGCTTATCAGCGTTCGGGAGAGCCTGGGGCCGACGACGCGGACTTCTACGTTCGCGGAATCACCACTTTCGGCGTGAACCGCAATCCGTTGATATTAATTGACAATATCGAGCTCACGAAGACGGATCTGGCGCGTCTGTCGCCAGATGACATCGCCAGTTTTTCAGTCATGAAAGATGCGACCGCTACCGCGCTTTACGGCGCGCGCGGAGCCAACGGGGTTATTCTTATCACCACCAAACAGGGCGAAGAGGGGCCTCCCAAGATTTCATTCCGCATTGAACAGTCGCTTTCTTCGCCTACCAGCAAAGTTGAACTTGCCGACCCCGTCACCTGGATGCAGCTTGCCAATGAAGCCGTGCTGACGCGTAACCCGATGGGGTTTGCTCCTTACACTGACGAAAAAATCGACAATACCATCAATGGCTCTGACCCGTTGCGCTATCCCGCCGTGGACTGGATGGACATGCTGATACGCGACAATACGACGTCTTCCCGCTATAACGTGCAGCTGAGCGGCGGCGGGAAAGCGCACCGCTATTACATAGCGGGCGTTTTCAACCACGATAACGGAATAATGAAAGTAGACAAGCGCAATAATTTCAACAACAACATCAGCAACAATTCGTATTCGCTGCGGTCGAACATAGAATTGCAGGTAACGCCGACAACCAAGGTAAATGTGCGTTTGAGCGGACTTTTCGACGATTACAGCGGTCCCCTGACGAGCGGATCGGACATGTTTAAAAATATTGTCAAGTCAAATACCGTCCTGTTCCCGGCATATTATCCGGCTTCGGGTTCGTATTCCGAAACCCGACACATCATGTTCGGTAACAGGAATAACCAGTATTATAATCCGTATGCCGAATCGGTCAGGGGTTACAAGGAGAAAAACCGTTCACAGTTGCTTGCGCAGGTTGAGGCGACACAGGACCTTGATTTCCTGACCGAAGGTCTTTCCGTAAGAGCCATGATGAATCTTTCGCGCCTGTCGCAGTTTTCGGTAAGTCGCGCTTATACCCCTTACTGGTATGAACTGAGAGGCGTGAATCCCATCACCGGAGAGTACATGATTAACAACACGAATACCGGTACCGACTGGCTTAACTATTCGGAAGGCGACAGGGAGACAAATTCTACTTTATATGTGGAAGCGATGGCCAATTACAACCGCACCTTCGGCGACCACAGCGTCAGCGGCTTGCTGGTAACCATTCTCCGCGAAGCGCTCTACGCCAACACAGGGTCGCTGCAGCTCTCGCTCCCGCACAGGAACCTGGGGCTCTCCGGGCGTTTCACATACGGGTATTCCGACCGCTATTTCCTTGAATTTAATTTCGGTTACAACGGATCGGAACGGTTTGCCGCCGATCACCGCTGGGGGTTCTTCCCTTCGGTCGGCGCGGGGTGGAACGTGGCAAAGGAAAAATTCTGGGAACCTGTGGCGAATACGGTAAACCTCTTCAAACTGCGATATTCTTACGGGCTTGTCGGTAACGACCAGATAGGTTCGGATAATGACCGTTTCTATTACCTCTCGGAAGTGAACATGTACGATGACGGCAGGACAATGACTTTCGGGACTCGCCTGGGCAGTACGTTGAACGGTATAAGGGTGACGCGCGACGCCAATCCCGACATCGGATGGGAAATTTCCCGGAAGGCTAATTATGCTTTGGAACTGGGACTGTGGAACAGCCTGACGCTCATTGCAGAGTATTTCACCGAAAACCGGAGCAATATCCTGATGGGCAGGAGCTATATTCCGCAGTCGATGGGTCTCACTTACGCTATACAGGCCAATGTCGGCGCCGCAACAGGAAAGGGGACGGATATCAGCCTGGAGTATCAGAAATCCTGGACGAAGGATTTTTGGACTTCATTGCGTGCGAATTTCACGTATGCCGCCAGCCGGTATGAGATTTACGACGAGCCGGTTTACGAAGGCGCGCCGTGGCGTTCGCGGGTCGGGAAAAGCCTGAGCCAGCAATGGGGATACATCGCCGAGCGCCTGTTTGTTGACGACGCCGAGGTGCTAAGCTCGCCCCGGCAGGAGATTTCGTCGTATGACTACAAGGGCGGCGATATCAAATATACCGATGTGAACGGCGACGGGCGTATCACGGTTGCCGACGCCGTGCCGATCGGTTTGCCTACGACGCCCGAAATCGTTTACGGATTCGGACCGTCGATAGGATATAAAGGCATAGACTTCTCGTTTTTCTTCCAGGGACTTGCCAACGAATCGTTCTGGATTAACGGCGCCTATACCTCCCCGTTTGTCGGCGAAACCCAAATGTTGAAAGTGTATGCCGAGGATTACTGGTCGGAATCCAACAGCAAGATTTATGCTACATGGCCGCGTTTGAGCTACGACAGAAATACCAATAATGTCGGGACGCTGGATGCCAACAACAACCCCAGTTTTCTGAATACCTGGTTCATGCGCAACGGCGCATTCCTGCGTCTCAAGCAGGCTGAATTGGGTTATACCATATCAGGAAAATGGAAGGATAAATTTCATATCGGAAACCTGCGGCTTTACTTGAGCGGCACGAATCTGCTTGTTTTCAGCCCCTTCAAACTTTGGGACGTAGAAATGGCCGGCAACGGGCTGGGTTATCCGATACAGCGTGTTTTCAATATTGGATTAAATATAACGTTTGATTAACCTTTAAAATATATAACAAGAATGTATATGAAAAAAGCAAATTCAATAAAAAAAGCGATTGTCTTATGGCTTTTTCTCCCCCTGTGGGGAATGTGGGGCGCGTCCTCCTGCGACTATCTTGACGTGGTACCCGAAGGCACGGCCGTTCTTGACAATGCGTTCGGCATGCGTGCGCACACTTTAAGATATTTATATACCTGTTATTCCTTCCTGCCGTCGCATTACGGAGGCAATACGCCGGACATACAGGGTTGCGATGAAACCTGGATATTGGACAATCCGGATTATGAACAGGGTGTAGGCCGTGAAGGGTGTCGCATTGTAAGGGGGCAGTTGACTCCTTCCAATTCCATTTATTCGAGATGGGGAACCTATTATACTGCAATTCGCGAATGTAACAATTTCTTAGACGGAATAGAACGGATAAAGGTACCTGACCTGCCGGAATATGAGCGCGAGCAATGGATAGGAGAAGTGAAAGCGCTGAAAGCGTGGTATCATTTCCTGCTGCTTCGCCAGTACGGGCCTGTTCCTGTAGTCAGGGAAAATCTGCCGGTGAGTACCAGTATCGACGGCGTACAGGTTGCCCGCAATACGGTGGATGAAGTAGTAGACTATATCGTCGGATTGATGGATGAAGCCATGGAAACGCTGTCGGCTACCGTCAGGGTTGAACAGACCGATTTGGGGCGTTTTACGCTTCCCATCGTAGCCGCACTGAAGGCGAAAGCGCTGGTAACGGCGGCAAGCCCGCTGTTTAACTGCAATACGGAGTTTGCGCCGATGCGAAACCCGGACGGAACGCAACTGTTTCCGCAGGATGAATCCGAAAGGGTCGAAAAATGGAAACGCGCTGCGGAAGCCTGCCGTGAAGCGGTAAGGATATGCACGGATTCGCTGGGAATGGAACTCTACGTTTTCCCCGGAGACCCCAGATATAACCTCTCCGACACGATACTTCAACAAATGTCCCTGCGCCAGGCTTTCTGCGAAGACTGGAACAGCGAAATCATCTGGGCGGATACCCGGGGCTGGGTTTATACTCTTCAATGGGCTACAACGCCGACGTTGAATCCGTTGTATCAAGGGCAGCCCCAGATGGCCAGGGTTTTCTCGGTACCGCTACAGATAGCGGAAATGTTTTATTCCGACAATGGCGTTCCTATCGAAGAAGATAAGGACTGGGGATACGACAACCGCTATACCGTGCGCAGGGCGGAAGCGAAAGAGCAACGTTATATACGCAGGGGCGGCGAAACGTCGCGGGTGAATTTCGACCGCGAGCCACGGTTTCATGCGTGGGTAGGATATGACCAGGGCGTCTGGTACGGATCGGGGTCATACGACGATACGAATCCGGCAGACCTTTATTATTTTAACCTCAGGAAATTCAAGTCGGACAATATGACAGAACCGACCGGATACGTACCTAAAAAATGGATTCATTACCAGTCAATGCAACCGGCTTCCCTGCAATATGCTCCATACAGTTATTTGTGGCCGAAATTCAGACTTGCCGATCTGTTGCTATATTATGCCGAAGCGCTCAATGAAGCCGAAGACAGCCAGACGGCTCGCCAAGAGGCCATGAAATATGCCGATATGGTGCGTGAACGCGCCGGACTGCAACCCATAGAAACGGCCTGGAGAGAACACTCCGTCAATCCGGCCAAATATACCTCGCAAAACGGTTTGAGGGATATTATTCAGCGTGAGCGGCTGATTGAACTGTGTTTCGAGGGGAATCGTTTCTGGGATTTAAGAAGATGGAAAACCGCCCGCGAAGTACTCAATAAACCAATCGAAAGCTGGAGCGGATTTAATACTACAACGGAAGAAATTTTCAAACCATACAACATGTACGCCATCAGTTTCGGATTGAAGGATTATTTCTGGCCAATCGCCGAAAGCGAGTTGACAAGAAACAGGAACCTGGTTCAGAGCCTCGGATGGGGAAATTAGAGTTTAGTTATTAGAGTTTAGTTATTAGAGTTTAGAGTTTAGAGTTTAGTTATTAGAGTTGAAAGTCGAATAAAGTCGAGACTTACTACTTACTACTTAAAAATTAAAAATTATGAATAATAAGATAATAAAATATTTGACGTCGTTTTTCCTCTTTTTTGCCGTATTGGTTGCGTGTGAGGAAGAACAGAAACTGATTTATTATGATAAGGGCGCTAAGACTCCCTCCGTTATTGAAACCGGTACAATTACGGTGGAAAATTCTGCGGGTAAATCGGTCTTGAGGTACAAAATCCCGGTTGATGATAATCTGTTATATGTCAGGGCGGAATATGAACCGGCTCCGGGAGTTGTACGCCATGCAAAATCTTCGCGTTATACGGACACTCTGGCTATTGAGGGTTTTGCCGCCGCCGGAGATTATGAAGTAAAACTCTTCAGCATCGGGAAAAACGAGAAGGAATCAGGACCGGTTACGGTAACGGTATCCCCGCTTACCCCGCCTGTTGTAGAAGCTTTTCCCAGTCTGGAGGTCATTTCTGTTTTCGGAGGGATAGAGGGTAATTTCACCAATTTATCGGGACAACCGCTAAAAATAGTCCTGATGGTTGATTCCACAGGGAATGAACCCGAATTTATGCAGTCGTTTATGATAGACAATCCCAGTGCAAAGTTTTCAGTCAGGAATCTTCCGGCAAAGGAGATGCGTTTTCTCGCCTATCTGGAGGATCGGTGGGGTAATAAAACCGATACGAAGACATACATACTGACGCCCATGTTTGAGGAAGCGCTGGATAAAACTTTATGGAAAGAATTCAAACTGCCGTCGGATTTTCAAAACACATTAGAAAATAATTATCCGGGTTACCGTTTTGTCGGTCTGTTCAGCGACATAATCTGTCCGTGGGGCGGATGGAGCGACAACTTTATTCCCGCAATTAACAGTTTACCAAGTACGTTTACAATTGATCTGGGTGTGGAAGCCAGACTTTCGAGGTTCAACATGGTGCCCTGGTGGTCATGGTTAACGAATGGCTATTATCCGCGGAAATTTGAAGTATATGGCGCCGCATCCCGTAATCCGGGCGACGACCTTATGGGTGGCGACTGGACATTGATAGGCAAATTTGAGTCGTGGAAACCCTCTGGCGACGATCCTATGGTATTTACTGACGACGATGTGAATTATCTATGGCCGGGCGGTGAAAACTTTGACGTCAAGGCCTCGGAAGAGCAGCCGGATCCTTATTTTCCCGTCAGGATGGTAAGGTTCAGGATTATGGAAACATGGAATAGCGATACAAACTACTCGATAGACGAACTGTTTATTTGGGGCGAAGTTATAAAGTAATAAAGAAATAAAAATGAAAAATATGATGATGATAAAAGTTTTTTTTCAAAAAGTACGGTACCGGTTACCGGCGGTTGCCGCTATTGCGCTTGCCGGCGTCATGCTGGTTTTCTCCTGTAAGGAACAGGACGCGATGTTCCGTCAATATACGGTGGAAGGCGGCATTTCTTACCTTGGCGCCGTGTCGGGCGCTAAAGCGCGTATCGGGGTAGACCGCCTGGAACTCAGCTTTAGCGTAGCAGATCCCACAACTGCGAAAGTGGGCGTTTACTGGAACGAATATGAGGATTCGGTAATGATAGACGTCGAACCTGGAGAACCGGTTCAACAAATTATTGAACTGCCCGAAGGACAATATTCCCTGTTTATCAAATCTTACGATGCACAGGGCAATACATCCAATCCGTTAGAGTTAATAACAAGGACGGTAGGCGCAAAATATGTTACAACGCTTACGCATCGCGGTATCAAAAAGAAGATGACCGGTTTTGATTCCGATCTTTATATTGAATGGGAGAATGCCGACGCAGGGAATGGCGCCAGGTTTACAGACCTTTTTTACACATCGACGGACGGTACGGAAAAACGTATCAGGATTGAGAACGGTATTAGCGAAACGAGAATTGACGACTATAAACAGGGCGCTGCCTTTAAAAGGGTAACGTATTACAGTCCCGATAATTTATGGCTGGATACCATAACGCCGGAGATACGGATTGAGAGCGAGTTGACAGTGGATAAAAAACTCGGACAAGTAACCGGTTACTCCACCCAGACGTCCGGTGATGAAGCGGCCAGGTTCTACGACAACGATTTGAATACGGTCTGGCAAACGGGCAACAACTATCCTCACCATATAACAATAGATTTGGGCGTGGAAGTCCCTGTTACAAGTTTCAGCATCGTTCCTTCCATAAAATATACCGGTGGCAGGGCAGACCCGCGGGCGCCGACGACGGTGAGATTCGAAGTCAGCCGGGACAATGACATTTGGACAAACGTTGGGGAATACGCATACGATAACGCGCTCTATTTTGAAGAACATATCATTAAGTTGGAACAGGCGGCAAACGCCCGATATGTGCGGTTTACCGGCGTCGAATGTACCGGAGCGCCCCTGTATGGCGCCGGCATCGGCGGTCCTAATACGGTGAAAATGGTTCTTGCCGAGTTGAACGTCAATTTCCAGTTGGGAGACTGACAGGTGAAAAAAGCCCCTTCTGAAAAGTTAGAAGGGGCTTTGATAGCGTTCTTTGAATTGTTGGTTCACACTTTTTCGATTTGTCATTTTCTTTTTCTCCATTTATGGAGTCGGGTCTTATAATAATGACTGCGATCCATCCGGATTTGCGACAAACTGAAAATGCCTTTTTTTATTTCCGAATTTCCATTATTCGGCGAAAAATATTAACTTTATCGTCTTATTTATAAAAAGAAAGACATGGAAATAAAAGTATTCAAGCGCCTGCCTTACGGCAATTCCGATTTTAAAAGTATTATTTATGAAAATTACGCTTATGTGGATAAAACGCAGTATATCGAAATGCTGGAACAGGAAAGTAACAAAAACCAGTTTTTCATCCGTCCGCGCAAGTTCGGAAAGAGTTTGTTTTTCACGACTTTATCATACTATTACGACCTTCGCGAGGCGGATAATTTCGAGAAACTGTTCGGCAACCTGTATATCGGCAGGCATCCTACGCCCGCACATAATATGTATGCGGTGATGAAATTTGATTTTTCGGGATTGGATACGAACAGCGGCGAGGAGGGTTTCAAACTTTCCTTTTCAAGTTATGTGCAGGATACGGCTATAAATTTTCTCCAAACCTACAGACTGTTTTTCCCCGAAGCGGAATCGTATATCCGTCAAATACAGGAAGAAAAAGCCGGGATTCGCGCATTGCAAAAGGTTTTTAATGTTGCCGAACAAAACGGTATTAAACTGTTTTTCGTCATAGACGAATACGACCATTTCGCCAACGACCTGATCGCTATGGGCAACAGACTGGGAAAAGACCTGTATAAGACAATGCTTTCCGCCAACGGCCTGGTGCGAGACTTTTATGAGCGGATAAAGATTGCTGCGAAAACGTCTATTGTCGACCGTACATTCATCACGGGAATTTCGCCCGTGATGCTCGACAACCTGACAAGCGGCTATAACATTGCCGACATGCTGACACTTACACTGAGATACAATGAAATGATGGGGTTCACGCAGGAAGAAGTCGAACGGCTGATGACGGAAACGGGCGTGCGTCCGGAGTATATTCAGGTGGACATGGAGGCATATTACAACGGGTACCTGTTTCACGAAGACGGTAAACGCCGCGTTTATAATCCGGCAATGATACTTTATTTTTTCAAACAGGTATTGGAAGACGGTAAACCACCCAAAAACATCATCGACCAGAACCTGAAAACAGATTACGGACGGTTGCAGAAACTTGTGCAAAACGAGCGTAACCGCGATACGCTGATACAAATTATGAAGGAAGACGGCGTGGTGGCGGAAATTGCACAGCAGTTTCCCCTCGACGTGCTATACGACGACGACTATTTCGTCTCGCTGCTGTTCTACATGGGTCTGCTCACCATAAAAGAGCCATACCTGAACAAATCGCGCCTGCAGATTCCAAACTATTCCGTCAAGACCCTGTACTGGGAATACATCATAAGGATAGTCCGCGAAAACTCGCCCGGAATGACCGTTCAGACACGTTATCTGGATGAAATGATTGAAGCGCTGGCGTTTGAAGGCGACCCGAAACGTTTCATCAACTATGTTTCGGAAAACGCTTTCGGCAAACTGTCCGATTATGACTTGCAGCGTTTCGATGAAAAGTACATTAAAATACTGTTGCTCGCCTATTTGTTTATGAGCAGGATATATGTCCCCATGAGCGAATATGAGACCGTTCCCGGTCGCGCGGACATCTACCTGCAACGCAGTCCGCTGTTGCCGCAGGTAAAATACGAATGGCTGCTGGAACTGAAATACTGCAAGGCGTCCGCTTCGGAAAAGGAAATCGCCGCCAAACGCGAACAGGGCCTGGAACAGATGAGAACGTATGCCGGTGCGCACCGCATGAAAGACCGTACCGACCTGAAAGC
>JAIROL010000274.1 GCA_031257565.1 Tannerella sp.
GACGAATCCATCATACAAAACCCGTTCACATACGAATAGAATGAAAATTTCCGGCTTTGGGGGTCAAGCATATCTTTACTGAATTTAAAATCGGAATAGTCAATCTGAAGTTGCGATAATAAAGTCGCAGCCAGATCATTCTGCGACCCATAATCCGAAATAATAGCAGGCTTACCGACTGCTCCTCCAAACCAGATCATCGGAATTTGAAAACGCTCCTTCTCATAATTACTCTTCCCTTGCGGATAACTCTGCATTGCATGGTCGGCAACAAATACAATCAAGGTATTATTCCACAGATCTGTAGATTTAAGATCCGAGACAAATTTACCGACGCATTCATCCGTATAGTTGATCGAATTTAGAAACGGAATATCAAATATATCGGTAGGCACATCAAACGGTTCGTGGCTGCTGAGAGTCAAAATAATTTTCAGAAAAGGGGTCTGTTGCCTTGTCTCCGTAAGATAATGAGAAACCCTCTCAAGCAAGGGTCGGTCCGGAACTCCCCATTTCGTCAACCGCTCCTTGACGGGAAAATCCTTATCCGATATAAGATCCTGAATGCCGCAAGCGCCCACAAAATAAGAACGCATATTTGCAAAATCTATATCCCCGCCATAATAAACAGATTGATTATCATATCCATTCTTTCTCAAACTCTTTGGTATTGCAGGCAGAGCCTCCGTCTTTTTCGGATATTTCAATATGGCTGCCGTAGGATGTGAAGGGTAGCCGCTTATCACCGAAACTAATCCCCTGTCGGTACGAAAACCATTTGCGTAAAAATTCTTGAACACGATCCCTTCCTTGGCAAACCTGTACATATTCGGGGCTACAATGGAATCGAGAGCGACGTCGTATGAAAAACTTTCCAGTATAAAGAGGATTATATTCGGTCGGCTGGTATTCAATAATCGTGGAACCATCGAATGTTCCGATTGCCGGCGTAAGCTGTCAAAGATCCGTACAACATCATTTTTATCATAAAATTGGTATTGGGACCCGAAATTATCATATTTGCCAAGCGAATACATGAAATTAAACATCGGGTTAATGGCTGCATGATTAAGAAACATACGGTCGCTGAAATAGGCATGACTTATATTCATTGTCGAGACTGTGACCCCTCCCCTGATGGGCAGAAATAAAACTCCGGCTAGCAAAGCAAGTATAAAACATGTTTTTACGCGATGCCGGATCGCCGTAAATTGAAGTAAAAACTTCCGGATAATCAGCGCATAACCATAATAGGATAAAATTAAAAAAACAACAGCAACCAACAGACCGGAAACCCACTCCGGAAAGGAACCGCTGGCTATAACCTCCTTGGGATTCTGAAGATACAATAAGACAGCGGGATCCAAATGAAATCCCCAATGAAAATAAAGTATAAGATCGATGGATGTAACGATCGCAATAACAGACAATACTATTGCAAAATAAACATTAAAAATCCTTGCCGGCGAATCCGGCCGCAGCCAAACCGACGCGACCATAAGGAGAAGAGGCATGATTGTCAAATATCCGCTCATAGACATATCAAGCGATAACCCATGATAGAGCGATTGCAGTATATCTATAAAGTCTACTCCTCCATTGACGCTTCCGTGTACAAGAATAAACATTATTTTCTGAAAAAAGAAAACAAGTATAAAAAAACAAAAAATGATAATCGGTAAAAAAATACGTCGACTCATAAGGTTCATTTGTTTAATACAACAACAATCTTCATCTCTATATTTTTATATAATATGCAAATGTAAAAATTTTGTCCTGCAAAAAGTATGTTTTTTTATTTTTTTAACAATTAAACGATTAATTAATTAATTAATTAAATAATAGTATTTTTTTGTCCTTATTGATAATTATCCAAACAACAGATCATTTCATCTTTACTATTGCAAATAAACATACAACGGCATATAAAAACGCTCATCGTTATTTATTTCTTTCCAAGCGCTTGCTTTATTCCTGCCAGATGATCGTTGAATTCGGCCAATTGGGCGATTATCATACCGGCCTGATTGTTCCGGTCAATGCCGGCCAGCTTATTATTTTTATTGAAGACGGTTATGATTTGCTCCCAGCGTTCTTTTTCCTCGCTGGTGAGCAATCCTGCGATTTCTTTCAGTTTCAGCAGATTGGCTTCACTATCGGACGTTAATATCTGTGATTCATTTTCATAATGAGTCAGAATAAGCGAGCCGACCTCCTTTCGGTTCATCAGCGGAACGATCTGCGAAAGCATTTTATTCATATCACGATACGAACCCTGTAACTTGAATACCGGCTCCGTTCTGTACGCGTCCTGCATGGCAGCGCCGGCAATATACTGCTGATTGACTTTCATCACTACATCGCGCACCAGCATACTGTTTTTAATCACCGCAATAAAATCATCGACGTCCTGCTGTGCATGATTGCCTTCCAGATCAGGCGTCATCTCGCTTCCGGTTTCAATGAAGTCAACCAGGTTATAGAAATCGGCAAAACTTTTTGCTGCAACTTTCTGCAGGTATGGATTCTCAACGATTGCATTTTCAAGCAGACTCAGTCGGAACAGATTTCCGGAGCCGCCAATCACATCCCCCAGATTATAGACGTCGGCACGATTCGCCAGCATATCCGGTATCCGGAACTTCTCGCCGCTTTCGGTATACGGGTTCCCCGCCATAATTACACAGAAACGTTTGCCGCGTAAATCATAGGTCTTACTTTCTCCCTCAAAAATACCATCCATCTTTCGCTGTCCGTCGGCTAATGAAATAAACTTTTGCAAAAATTCGGAACTGCAATGTTGAATATCATCCAGATAAAGCATCACATTGTCAGCCATCTCAAAGGAGAGATTGATCTTTTTCAGTTCCTCGCGTGCGCCCGACGTTTTTGCTTCCGACGGATCGGTACTTGTTATCGAATGACCGATAGTAGGCCCATCGATCTTAACGAAATTAAGCCCCATGATATTAGCTAAATATTCCATCAATGTTGTTTTACCATAACCGGGAGGCGATAAAAGCAACAACATACCCATACGCGCAGTACGTTTATTTTCTCCGGCTACCCCCAACTGCTTTGCCAGATTCGCCCCGATCAGCGGAAGGTAAACGTCGTTGATCAGCTTATTCCGGACAAACGAAGTCAACACTCGCGGCTTCAACTCATTTATTTTAAGCGACTTTCTATATTCGCCAACCAAACGATCTTTCAACTGAGTAAAACCATTGAAAGCGGGCACGCTCACTTCATGAAAACGCTTCAGTTTAAACATCAGCTTATGGTAGTCCGTACGATACATATTGCCCGCTATAACAGGATGACTTCCGCGCAAATCTTTGATTTCGATAAAATCAGGACTTCTACGCATGTCGAACGGAAGTTCCTTCAGCAACAGCAAGCAGGCTGCTTCACCACGATATTTTTTATACGTTTTCAGGTCGTCAGACAGATCAATAAACGACGACAACCAATTGCGTATCAGATAATAACGCTCTACCGCGCCAAATGATTCATCAGCGACGTCCGCTTTAAAGCTTTCCTGAAGTTTATTTGATTGCAGGTATTTCAAAAATTCCTTTTCGAGTACCTTCGATTGTTCACTGACAGTAAACGACGGATTATCGGCAAACTCGCGAAACAGGTACAAAGCGACAATTTCCGGAACAATCTTGGACGGATCAAAATAACCTTCGTTCCATTGGACGAACATGTCCCGGATATGATTTGTCACATACTGATAATTACGCGATGCAGGAAATGCTTTCAATACATTATTTGCCGAAACAATCAATCCGCGCAATAACCTCTTCTCATCCTCTTCGATCGCATACCAGAACAACTGTGCCGCTACGCGAATCTGCGGACGGAACGACAGGACGCCCAGCCGTTCGGTCAGTGAAACTATACTTTCGTATATCTGAAACGCATCGTAATCGTGTACTCCCTTCAGGTATGATTCGGAATAACTTTGCTCGACTTTCTTTGCAATAAACTCTTTCGCATTAAACCTGACCGACTTCTGAGATTCGTTAAACGCCAGATAAGCGAGGTATTCAGATCGATAAACGTCGCTGTTTTCCGAAACGAGCTCTTGCTCCCAGATATTCCTGTAACGGATCATATCATCGTTTTTAAGCTCATGGTGAAAATTCGTTCCCGTAAGATGATAAAACAATTTATCATCACGACGAACAACAGTCAGATCCGGAGACTGTTTATTCACTGCGAATTTGTAATTACCCAACGAAATAATATTCTCGCCATCGGCAAAAAGTTCCGTTTTATCTTTCAATATACGCAACGCATCTTCAAGTGATGATTTAAGGCTGTTTTCTAAGTTTTCGGCTTTGGAGACGTCCCCCAGCGCCTTTAAGTCTTCTACCAACTTACGTACTTTATCCACCATCAGATCCGTAGAGTAAAACGCCTGTATTTCTTCTTTCGTCTTAAACGACTGCGCTTTATTCTCCACATTCTTCAGCACACGAAGCCCGATTTGCTCCAACGAAGAGGTACGGCGGTTTATTTGTTCCATCAACTGCGTTTTCCGGCCGTCAAACGCCTTAACCGCTTCATTACGTTTATCTGCAATGACAGAAATAAATTTGTCAAAATCAGCAAATTTACTTTCCAGTTCTTCGACCTGAACGCTCGCTTTAGTAAAATACTCATCCGCTTTCTCCGGCGAAGTTGCCAATTCCAGATAATTAACGATACTCTGCTCCAGCAAAGTCAGTTGCGCACGGAATTCAGCAGCCGCCTCCCCACTCTTCAGCGAGTCGATTTTTTTCTTTAGTTGCGCGCGAACTTCGTTCAACGAAGCGAAAATCAAGGATATTTTTTCGATAATCTTCGTCGCCTGTGTCGTATCATCAATCTTAAGACTGTTCAGAATATCAATCAACAACTCCAGTTCCGAAGAAATCAGTTTGCAATGATCTTCTATTTTATTGGCGTCGACCGCTTTCTTCACCTTATCAACTTCGTCGCGCTGCTCATTCACTTTATCCTCGTATGGAATAAGCGCCTCATCCCTTAACAGAAATTCCACCGTTTTAGCTGAAAGCTTTTCATTCGTCTGCGACAATATCCGCTTCAGCTCATCAATCTTTTCGAGATTAATATATTTCAGGCTTGCGAGTTCAATGACCTGTCCTTGCATTTTACGGGTCTCAGCCAGCAGTTTTACATGCTGTTCCAACGATTCAAAACGCGCATTCCTGACTTGCAACAAAAGATTATCAACTTTCTTAACCGAATTTTCAAGCTCTTCCCCGGAGCGTCTGCGTTGTGTTTTTACTTTATCAAATTCATCAATAGCCGTATTGGCTATGTCTTTTATATGTCCGAGCGGCTCCGATAATCCGAATGCAGTCTTATTCGAAATCCAGAAATACGCATCAATTATATCGTTCGATTTCTTGACAATATTCTCATAAAGCCCTTCATATGTATCTTCCTTGTTTATCAAATGAATAACCTCCTGACATTCGGCCATCGCCTTCACGATATTTTTATTCCCGATTTTATACAGAAAATCATCTCTTCTCTCCTGATTTTCTTTCAGTTCCAGCGAATAAGGCGACTGCCATATCTGTACCTGGTGATGATGTGTAGCTTCTTGCTCCGAGCGAAACAGGATCAAAGTTCCGTCTTTAAACAAAGTATGCCCATTACAAACAATCGGCGTTTCGACCTGTTGCTTGATAATATTATAGGACATCAGGATATACGTATTATTTGTATTCTGATAAAAAATATACAAAAAGTCTTCTCCGTTAGGCGAAGCTACCTTACGAAAAAACTCAAGATGATTCAGGGAACTCTCAAAAATCTTATGTTCTCCGTTTTGCAGATAATAGCCGTTCGGGAAAATCACCCCATGATTATCCGGCAGCAATATTCCAGAATCGTTCAGCATTTGTATGTTAACGACCTCTTTTGTCCGCGTATTGAAAATATAGGCGCGAAAGTCTTCCTGATACGGTTTTATCCGTATCAGGATCAAATTTCCCAGATCGGCATAATAATAATCCGCATCATCTATCTGCTGGTCTTTATTATCCACCTTTTCGGCATAAATTCCCTTGCCGGTATCCGTATTATTTTCTATTTTAAAGGTTATATCGCCGCCAATCGCCTCAATAAACACCTTATCCAGGATGGAAACATGGGGATAAAGTCCCAGACGACGGTCCTCGAGCGTTGTTTTAATCCACTTAAATTCATGCTGCGGAACTTTTATCACTTCATGAATGCTTCGATCGTCCTGATAAATAAGCTTACTGCCTTTTATTAGCCACTTAAACGCTTTTCGGTTTCCCACATTTTTACTCGTCTGAAAAATCATATACAGATAATTTTCCGTACGGCGGAATTTTGAAAATGTAGAATCGCGGTAATACTTATAAAGATTTTTGTAGTCCGCCACAAAAGCCGGATCGTCAATCAAATCCGGCGGTTGAGGAATAAACTGATTATCTTCGAATTTATAAATACTGAATACGTCGCTGAGCTGTATTTCCGAACGAAGACCAAAATGCACGTTATAACCAAAAATGCATAGATTTCCAAACGCAATAATACCTCGCGACTCGCAATTATTCTCCGTACTGATACGTTGATTGGCTACCAATGAGAATTCCGTTGTGGAAAAAACTTCCTTTCGGGCCTCATTCAAAGAATTCATGCGATTGGAAAGATCATCTTTCTGCGCCTGAAGGCGTTTGCGGATAATTTCGTATGTGCCTGCTTCGAGTATTCCGGTCTTTTTATTTTGTTCCTGATCTTGCATCAAAAAAGTTTATTATGATAAAAACGACGCCCAAACGAGGGTGCGCCGGGAATACTCCTTGTTAGGAGCTCCCAATACATTTTCAAAAAAAATCCGTTTATTTCAGTTTTTTATTAGATAATCCCATGGATTTAGCCATATTCAACAGATTGCCAAGGAATCCTTTCTCATCGTCGCTGTCACACCGGCTCTGCATTTTCAGGATCAGACCTGCTATTGTCAGGTTTTTCACATCTTCTGTCGAGATACCTGTCCGATTGGCGTAATAACGGATACGTTCGAACAGATCGCCTTCGGTTGTTCCGTCGCCCAACATGGCTTTCTTGATCTGTGTAGCATTTTCGCTTTCGTTCACCAGACGATCAAAACCTTTCGCATTGGAGATCTGTTTCACAATATTTTCGAAAAACATCGTTTCGCCTCCGACAATATCGATATCGGCCGATTTCAACGCTTCCGACAAGACGCCTGCCTGTGCCTGTGCAATATCTTTCTGAATATGTATCTGAGCCAGTTCCACATCTTTTTCTTTCTGAAGCGCCAGTTTAAACTCTTCGTGTTCTTTGCCGACGCCATCCAGCTTCTTCATTGCAGCTGCCTTTTCTTCGATACCGACAGCCTCCGCTAACGCTTTTTCTTTTGTTACCTCTGCTTCGGCCAGGCCTTCTTTTCTCTTTGCCTCAGCTTTTGCTTCGATACCGACAGCTTCCGCTTTCGCTTTTTTCTCTATTACGGTCGCGTCTGCTATACCTTGTATTTCAAGAGCTTCTGCTTTCGCTTTGATCACTTCCGCTTCGGCCAAACCGAATGTAGCGTCTTCACGCGCTTTCGCATCCGCCAATGTTTTACGCGCTTCCGCCTGTTTGTTGGAGGCTTCCTTCTGTGCTTCTGCATCAATCAGCAATTCTTTAGCTTTCTGTTCGGCAGCCATTTTATCGGCTTCCGCCGCTTTTACGCGTTGTATTAATTTTTCTTCTGCCGCCTGAGCTGCTGCCGTAATACCAACCTGTTTCTGACGTTCGATCGTCCGGAACTCCTGAATATCTTTCATATTCTGTTGTTCTTCGACCACCCCTTTTTCCAACTGAACACGTTCACGGATTACATCCTGAATATTTTTTTTCTCAATTTCTATAACACGTTCCTTTTCTATCTGCGAAAGTGTCACAAGCCTCTCTCTCTCTGTCTGTTCCAGCGCGCGATCTTTTTCCGCACGTTCTGCCTCGACAGCTTCGGTACGTTGCTTGTTCTTTTCTGCAATTATAATCTGGCGTAATTTATTTTCTTCCTGCACAGCCAGACTTTCTTCCGTAGAAATACGTACAGATTCCGCTTTTAACCGCTCTTCTTCGCGTACTTTCCGGATTTCGGCTTCTTCCCGCGCCTTTACATTATCGATTTCACGTTTTTGCTTTTCTTCTTTCTCCGCCAACTGACGCTCCAGTTCGAGAATAGCCTCGCGTGCTTCCACATTCTGTTTCTTAATTACTTTTTCTTCTTCACGACGAATCAGATTGGCCTTGATATTCTGTGCGGCAGTCAGATCCGTAATCTTTTTGATACCTTCGGAATCAAGGATATTATCCGGACTCAAGTACTGAAGATCTGTCTGTTCCAGATAATCAATTGCACAATCATCCAGGATATACCCGTTCAGATCTGTTCCAATGATATTCATGATCTCGTCGCGGAATTCACGGCGAGCCTCATACAGTTCGATAAAATCAAATTTCTTACCTACGGTCTTCAATGCTTCTGAAAACTTAGCTTCAAAAACATCTTTTAGCGTTTCAATAGCGCTGGCACGCTCACAACCGATTGTCTGGGCAACGTTAATGACGTCGTTGACCGATTTGTTCACACGAACAAAAAATGCCACTTTAATATCGGCACGGATATTATCTTTACAGATCAATCCATCATGATTCATGCGTTCTATCTGAACTTTTTTCAGCGAAATATCCATAATCTCCATTTTGTGAAAGATCGGAATAACATACATCCCTTTGTTAAAAGCGACTTTCGTTCCGCCAACACCCGTACGCACAATAGATTTTCCCTGAGGTATTTTCTTGTAAAAAGAGGCTAACATTCCCAAAAAAACCAACAGCACAAAAATAGCGGCGCCCGCTATTATTACAATAATTTGTTCCATAAGTATAAATTTGTTTTTTAATTTTTATTATTTTATAGATTTCTTATACTCGCCTCTTTATTAACTAAAAAGTATTTTTTATCATCCGATTCATCCATTACGACAACGTAATCGCCGTATTTAATTTCGGCCCCGTCCCGACTTTTAACGCTTAACTTAATCGGATTCTTATCGATCACAAATTCCGCCGTTCCGATCTTATCGTCCTTGATGTTAGACAGCATTGTACCGGAAAGGCCCAGAAAATCAATCTCTTCTTCCCCTTTATAGCCTATTTCCTTAAAAAATTTCACCATAGGATTTGTTGCAAATTTAGTAAAAAACACAGCAATTACAGCAATCGGAATCAGAATGAACAAAGAAGATAGCCCCCATGATGCGACATTTACGAAACCCGTTGTAATCAGCGTTCCTATCCACATGAAGAATTTTAATGTGGAAAACACCAGCATAAACGGTACTCGTCCGACATTCATATAATTGAGGAACTTGATGAAAAATCCGGGAGATTTTTCCGGAGCCGCCTCATGTTCCGGATCAACGGCTTCCGTTTCGCCGCCTATATCAGGCGCTTCCGTTTCGGGCGCATCCATATCGAAATTAAATCCCAGATCCGGATCATCCGGCCCGACGCCCAACAAAAATGTAAACAACCAGTAAACTACCAGAATAGCCATAATCACTGTCATAACGGCATTAGGTAGCGGATGCATCAAATTATAGAAAAAGTCTGCCATAGCGTCTGCTAAGATTATCTATAAATATAAGAGTGTCAAAAGTAATTATTTCTATAAATATTACCTGTGAAAAAAAAATAAATGTCTGCAATTTAATTTAATTTAATTTAATTTAATCGACAGGATAATACCATAAATTCATTCTGCCCTCGGCGCCAATAATCAGTTTCCGGATAAAATCCCCAGCCTCTTTTTTATTTCATCCAGTTCCTGATTTACTTTATCAGTTTCATCTCCTATCGCCTTATTAATCTCGTCATCTACAGATTTACTCCTCTTGGCTATATCGCCATAAGCCTGCGCCAGCGCCTCTTCTTCCTCTACTTTTTCTTTCATACGCTCAAGCATACTGATCGTACTGTTACTATCAATCTGCGCCATCTGTTTATTCACTTCTTTGGTAGCGCGGCTTACCTTGATACGGGACTTCAGCGTCTTCAACTCATTTTCCCATTTCGTGATATTAAATCTCAGGATATCGACATTTTTCTGAATGTCGTCTGCCGATTTTTCATGTGTAACCAACTGTTCTTCCAGCGATTTAACCTCAATCATCAGATTCTCCTTTAAAGTCAACGCCTCTTTCGCCAGTTTCTCCGCTTGTAACATCTCTATTTCTCCTTTACGGGCCTTTGTCAGGAGTAAAACAGCCTTATTCTCATAATCCTGCGCTTCGGTTTCTTTTTTCATCCTGTCATTTTTCGTGCGTATAGCCATTGCCCTGATTTGTGCAGAAGCCTGCAGAGCCTTATCCAGATCTTCCCTCATCTCGCGTATACCCTGTTCCGTCATCCGGATGGGATCTTCCATCTTATCAACGGCAGAATGTATTTCCGCCTGACCGATTCTCAATAATCTCTTAAAAATATTCATAACCTTTACTTTTTAGAAAATTCAATAATTTGTTCATAATATTCGCCTAACAGCAAACTTAAAGAGTTTAAAGCGCCTTCAAATTCATTTATATCCAGGTTCTCAACCTGCAAGGTATAACGAAAAATGACTTTTTTCCCCTCTTCATCCAGCGCAAACGCCCCATGTATAATATCCCTGTTTTTCTGCAGTAAATCTTTCAGTATTCCTGTATCGTCACCTCTAAGAGTAAAGATATATTGCTCCATGATCAGAATGGGAGGCGCAATTCCGATAATCAGATTTTTTATTCCGTCCTGCTCGCTCTCTATCAGAAAGATCCCTTCCCTCTCATTCTGATAGGAAATAGAATAACCCAGTTTTGAAATAAACGATTCTATCTTCTGAAAATACATAATATATTAACACATTAATTTTAAATAAAACGAAATATAAAATCATTCGACCGGAATCCCGGAAGCTAAGAGATTTATTTTGTAATAATAACAAGCGCACTTCTCATCTCATATTTTAAATCTTCAAATTTAAATTTGTTTTTCAAGAATTAAAAACTATATTTGCAAATATTTTTGGCAAATATAATGAATAATTTTTAAATTGCCAAATTTTTTAGCAATTATTTCATGACACAAATTGGAAAAAACATAAAAAAGATCCGAAATGTGAAAGGTCTGAGTCAACAAGCTTTTGCAGATTTATTTGGTTTAACAAGGGGAAACATATCTTCCTATGAAGAATCACGGGCAGAACCCAAGGCTGAGATCATGATAAGAATAGCTAATTTTTTTAGCATCCCATTGCCCGATTTGATCGAAAAAGATTTATCGGTCAACGAACTCCTGCATTACAACACCAGCTTTGTCATCGAAACGGAAAAGCTGAAAATGACGCGCCGGCTCACAAATATACCCTATGTATCTGTTCCCTGCATAAACGATTACATACAAAAGTGCGACAATAAGGAATTTATACAAAAGTTACCGGCGCTGACAACGCCCTGTTCTTCAAAATCCGAATTGATAGCTATCGAAGTGCAGGAGCCGAACGATCTGCCTGCAGGGTTTGAATTTCGCAACGGGGACGTCCTGATTTTTGAACGGGTCACAAAGGAAAATATACACCGTATAACAGATAAATTAGGCATGATGATCGACTCGGGAAACCTCAGGTTCGGAATTTACAGGACCGAAGACAATGAAATGATATTATCGCTGAACGACTGGGTAAAATACTCTTTCGAAATCGATTCGGACACAAAATATTGGCTGCTTCAAGCTTCTTTTAAACAAGAATAACATTCAATTCCGAATTTTCATCCGTTCCCATAACCAACGGGGAATGAGTCTCCAGAAAAAGACGAGTAGACGGTAACGCCAATCAATGATCACAATACGTTTCTTTTTATCCAGCGCCTTGATTATAATCCCCGCAACCGTTTCCGAGCGCATCAACATCGGATATCTGTGATCTTTTGTATTCAGCAATGCCGTATCGACAAATCCCGGACGAATATCCGTAAACCGGACATTTGTATTCTTGATATGTGCCAGCTGTGCCAATGCATTTATATATGTACTCTGAAACCGCTTGGTTGCCGAGTAAGCAGGGGCCCGACCAAGACCTTTTGTTCCGGCAATAGAACTGATTACGGCAAGATGCCCTCCTCCTTTTGTTTCAAAATAACGATAAGCCGCAGTCGTCACGCGAATAAACCCTGTCACATTCGTTTCGGCCGTACAAACCTCTATATCCTCATCCAATTCGGGATTCTGACGCCCTGTCCCCGATGCAAGAAAAAACAGATCCATTCCGCCTCGGAGCTCAATCAGACGACCCAGCCTCTCTGCGGCGTCCTCTTTCATAACGTCAATCGTATAAGCAACTACATTTTCCGGATATTTTTTCCGAAGTTCTTCCAGCAAATCTTTACGCCTGCCGGCTATACCCAACAGCCACCCTCTTTGCAGCATACGCAAAGCGACGTCACGTCCTATTCCGGAAGTTGCGCCCAGTATAATTACTTTTTTCATCTTTTATTCGAACTAAACATCAACGAATTATACATCAAAAAATATGCGCAAACGACAGAGAACATTAATTTCTCATAAATCGTTCACGCATAATCGCATCTTGCTATCAGAATTTCTGTATATCAAGCTCTTCTGCCAGAATATCCGATATGGTACCGGCAAAAATCTTGAAATGATCAGAATTAGCATGAGCGTCAATGGCTGCATCATCCTCATATTCTTCATAAAAAATAAACGATGAAGATTCCATCGGCGATTGATACAACGTGTAGGAAATGCATCCCGGCTCCTTACGCGTAGCTTTAACCACAGCTTTAGCCGCATCAATAAAAGCGGCTTCCTTTCCTTCTTTGACCGCCGCACGCGCTACAATAATTCTTTTTACTTTCTTGTCCATCAAAATATAATTACCTGTTTATGATATCACAAATATGGCCTCAAATATAATAAAACCAGGAAACAAATCAAACAAAAGTGCGAAAATAACAAACATACGATACGAAAAAAGCGCTCAATAACAGATATGGACATAAGAAGACCGGCGTGCAAGCAATTACGCGCCGGCTTCCAATAATACTAACTAACACTATAATACTATAAAAAACGAAAAAAAAACTTTCACATTATCCGACAGTTATCGAACGTTGTTTTTTTTGGATTTCCGTTTCGGTAAATTTCGGCAAATTAACCGCTAATACTCCATGCTCTACCTTCGCTTCAATCTTTTCTTTATTTACATTATCAGGCAAAATCATTGTCTGCTGGAATTTAGAGTAAGAAAATTCACGACGCAAATAACGTGCATCTTTATTTTCATCTTTACTTTCCTCCTTTTTCTCCATCGTAATCACCAGATCATTTTCATCATCAATACGTACATTAAAATCATCCTTCGTCATTCCTGCAGCAGCTACTTCGATAATATAAGCATGTTCATTTTCCTTTACGTTAATTGCGGGAAGCGTAGAACTTGTTTCGGTTTTCCAGTCATCTTTAAAAAAATCATTAAAGAATAAAGGTAACCATCCCTGATTTCTTTTTGCTAAAGTTGCCATAATTAAATCCTCCTATTTTAAATTATACATTTTATTTTTTCACGGACTTTTAATATCCTTACGCCCCTTGTAAATCAAATCCCATGCCAGAGCCTTTTTATGCCAATTTGTCGCCAAGGCCAATGACGATACGCTGAAACGAAAGGGTGGTGATGCCAAAATGACAGCTGCCGTCTATTCTGTTTTAAATATCAAATAAAAATCGCGACAATCCGGTCTGTGCTGCGTCAGGAGTTCTGAAACTAAAAAAACAGAACCGAAAAAAGCGACATTTCGTTTCCGGTCTCCGTTTTTTTTAGTTTTACGTTCGCGTCCTACTTTCCCCCGTCAAACAATGGAACGGAGAAAGAGAACGATTTCAAATATCATCTCCGTATAAAGTGATTTCACCCAGATTGATACAGTTTGTATTCTGCCAATTCGGATATTTTATCACCAGTCGGAGATACCGTACTTTTTTCCCGACGTCGTTCAGATTAAAATCGGAACCTTCCGCCCAAAGCGCTTTATCGGCATCATTACTTGTATTAAAGTTAGATCCCGATGGCTTTACGATTTCAAAATCACCCAGTCTCACCCAGTCCTGTTGCCAGTTATAAATACCCGGTTCCGGGTCGGGCGCTACATAATTCCGGCTATTGGCCGCAGCTTGCGTAATTTTATCAATGTACAGCGGATCGTTGGCGGAAAGATAATTTCCCGGGTCTTTCTGCACAACGTACGTCGTCCGGTAATACTTTTCAAAATCCGCTTGCGTCGGGAAGTCTTCCAACTCTTTGGGAGCGTCGGTCGCCCACAGTTCAAAGAAGCGGGGATTGTGTCCTGTGAAAGCGCCGTTGTCGATTCGGCACCAGATATGCAGCCGGCTAAGCAGAGCCGGCGCTCCAATATCGAATGTGAAATGATGCGGGAATTTGAATCGGGCGTTGGCATTACCGGATTGGTCTTCGGTATGCAAAATAGTCATACCATTGACATTGTTAGCGGCGCCTCCGTCCCATATTTTCGCCAGGCTGCGCTGGCCTACGCCGAAATCGGTAATGGGTTTCAGGTAATCCTGCTCTCCGCCACCCGGATGAGGCGTCGTATTGTCGCCCGGCTTGAAGGCGGCAACAAACCGGGATTTTGCTATTTCCCTTTCAAATTTAGGCATGGTAAACTGCCGCTTTATAGACTCGAAAGTTTCGAGGCCGTTTTCCGGCAAGTGAACCGTGTAAATGTTAATTTCATCGTTGGTTTCCAAGCCTTGCAACAGGGTAACTTCCTCGTCGTTTCCGACTTCAATTATCACGTTATTCTCCCGGACATCGACGTATTGCACAACCGAATACAATAGAGAAGTTGCAGTTGCCGACACGGCTTCCCATGTAATCTCCATTTCGCCGGATACTAATTTGGCCAATGATTTGATACCCCGGTTACGCAGGTTTTCCACATAAATATCCCCAAGTACTGTTCCGGATATTTCGATTGATTTGGAAATATTCCCGCTATTGTCCTGCATTTCAAACTCAAAGATATATTCGCCTTCGGCAATGTTGGTAATCAGGGCGGATAGCCACATCTGATCTTCATTGTCCCTGACGACAGGAATGATTACGCTTGTATCCCGTTTATTCCAGTAAATTACCGCTTTTGAAATGCGGGGGTCGGAGTTGATAATCCATTCGAATCCGATTTTGTTCCGGCCCGAATGTACTTTTATCGAATCGGCGACGCCGATATATAGCGTTTCGCCGCGGTCCAGGTATTCCTTATGCAAACTGTTCATATTCTCGCACGAAGAAACGATAATCAGCATACATATCGGAATAATTGTTATGATTGTTTTGATTCCCGTTACCAGGAAATTTTTAAAATTAATTCGTTTCATGTTTCAAGTTAAATTATATAAATAAAAACATTCTATCTGTCATCTCCGTAAACCGATAATTCGGCTGCGTGCATAGCAGGCGTATGCGCCCAGGTATCATGAACTTCAAACCGGATATAGCGCATCTTTGGAACATCCTGCCGGAAATCGAAGTCAAAGCCGGCATCGTGTGCGGCGATGTCTTCGGGGGTATTGGTACCGGGAGGCATACCTGAGGGCTTAACCACTTCGCACTCCGCTAATAATATCCAGTCTTTTTTCCATTCACTGGAGCCGAAATAGGCGGCGTCATCTCTTGGCGCACGTAATTCGTCGGTTCCCCATACATCAAACAGCCGCAGGTTATGTTGAGCATAAGGATAAATTTCCCCCCGTTCGAAAAGTATAACATGCGTCAGTTGCGCCTTTATGCCGAGGTCGATAGAGAAATACTGTGGAATCGTAAAACCGGCGGCGGCGTCCGTATGCCATCCGTGGTACTTGTCGGGGTCGTCCAGAACGCCGTCCCACATCTTTTCCAACGGACGGTTGTCGTTTACTGAAGTATTATCCCCCGAGAGCGCAGGATTAATGAATTTCGATTTGTCGAGCATTATCTCATAATACGGTTCTATTTCAACCTTAAAAGTATCCGAAACATTTTCGTATTTATCGGTAACGCTAAGCGCAAAAAGGCGTTTTTGAGTGTCAAACCCCCGGAGCCTTTTCGAACCCGCAGGCATGGAGGAGTATATTATGTCCTTGAGTTCCAGTTCGCCGTTATCAGCGGCAACCATGATGGAAATACCCATCATCGCCTTGGCCGGATTTTCCCAACTGATGATTGCCCCGCCAAAAGTCGGTTCTACATGGAATGAATTGAGAACTGCTTTCATGGGCGGGTCTAAGGGTATAAATTTCTGGACGTGCGGTCGTGAAGTATTCTCACTGTGGTCCACCACGTAGAGTTTGAGTTCGATTTCTTCCGGGTCGCCTATTCCGTCCACTTCCATATAATTTTTGTAAATGGAAGAACGGACTACCCTGAGTTTACCGTTATACGTAAATTCGCATTTCACATAAGATATATCATCTTCATTGGGAAGCGTATAGGTAATGTGGGCGCCGCCATTCATCGGCGTTATCACGACATTTGTCAGGGAAGACGGAGATGTTTTGTCCGTCGGCGTTTGTCCCACGGGAAGTTCGGAACACGACACCGCTCCGAAAAACAACAGCAGAAGTGTTATTCCCGGATAAAAACCGTATCTGAGATTAAAAATTACTGTTTTCATTGCTGTAAATTTTACTGATTAATATATTGTCATTTGTTACCATCCCGGGTTTTGCATTAAATTGCTGTTGGCAACAATCGTACTGCTGCGCAAAGGCCATAGATAGTCTTTGTAAGTGAATCTCCGGTCACTGAAATAAACCCTTGTCTGGTAATAATCTTCGAGTTTTTGTCCCTGGAAGTCCCAACCGCGCACCGGTTCGTTGAGGTACTTTTCGGCGTCACGCCACCTGCGCAGGTCGAAAGGACGCTGACCTTCAAAGGAAAGTTCAATCAGGCGTTCGCGCTTGATAATTTCGCGCATACCTTCCCGGCTCATGGGCTTCAAGGGGTCTTTTGCATATTTCCATGATTCGACTACGCCCTGCAGTCCGGCGCGGAAGCGGATGCTGTCTACCCAGGCATATACTTCGTTGTCGGGAGCGCTTTGGGTTTCGTTCAGGGCTTCGGCGTATAGCAGGTATAAATCCGCCAGACGTACGATCGGCATGGAGAAACGGTAAGGGGAAGGCGATTGGACAGTACCTATCGGAATCCTGAAACTGACTAATTTTTTCATGAAGTAGCCGGTCGAAGGATGGCAATCCTGAAATACCAGACCATGTACATCACCGGAACGGTTTCTGATAACTAATTGCTGCCCGTCGTCCGGCGTTGCCAGTAATTCGTAGATGCCCCGGTCGAAGCAGAGGTGGGCATAAAACCGCGGCTCCCGGTAATAATTCAACCGGGCGGTTGTTTCCCCTTCGCCGATATAGTAATGGTGCCAGTTGAAGGAACTGGGTTCTGCGTCCGGATCGGGTTCTGCGTCCGGATCAACCGGCGCTATATTTGCGAGGGTTTCATAGCGGCGTTCATAATCCCAATACGGATCCTCGTCGATAGGAATCCCGTTCCGGGTGTAATACGTTTCCGCCATTTTCAGCGTTGCGCTTAACTCGGCAGTACCGCCGTATGATGTATAGATTTTCGGTGTGCACCAATTCTGGAATTGGTCGTTGCCGTTCGTACATGCCCATACGATTTCCCGATTGGTGGTAAATCTTTCGGTAACACATCCTCTAAGCGTGTATTTCAAGGCGGTGGTATCGGACATGATGTCGTATCCGACGGGATACCTGAACAGGCGATGCCCGGCAATATGAGCCGCGTCAATGGCCTCTTTCACGGCAATTTTCGCTCTTTCCCAACGGGCATGGATATCATCGACGCTGCTATTGTTTGCAATCAGCTGCACATTCCTTTTATCCTTGAAGTCCTGGTAGAAGATATAAGAACCGTTAAACAGCGGGCTTGCGCCCCATATCAAAGCCCGTGCTTTAACCGCCAGCGCTACGGCCTGCGTAATCCGTCCTGTTTCGGTGGTTATTTCCGTGATGGAGGGAGGAAGATCCGGAATCGCTTCATCAATCAGGTTTGCAATATAATCGATCACATCGTCCACCGGTTCGCGAAATATGCGCACCTGATCGGATGGCGCGCTTACGTCGATATTCTGATCCACGATGGGAATGGGGCCGTAGAGCGACATCAGGAAGAAGTGGAAATAGGCTTTCAGGACTTTTATTTCGGCTTTCCACCGTACTTTTTCATTGATTGTTATATCCGGTACATTGTCGATATTTTCCAGGAAGATATTGCAGTCGCGTATTCCAATCCACATTCTTTTGCCGCCGCCGGCTCCGTCCCAGTAATTCAGGTAAGGGTCGGTGATATTCTGCTGGCCCTGCGCCAAACGCGCGCCGCTGTTGTTCCTCATGTTATTGTCCACATCAAACCACATTTCATCGCCGCCGGCTATGAGTCCGGGATAGTCAAACGCTGCCGCCATATTCGGCAGGTAGTTGTAACATCCGTAAAAAAACTTTTCCGAATTGATCCGGTTCGAGAATGCCGTTTCCAAAGTAGCGGTTCCGTCCGGCACTACATTCAGGTAGTCCGAACACCGGCAAAAGAGCATGACGCCGGAAATCAAAAATATATATTTTAAGTATTTCATATTGATTTGTTTTAATTTTAAAATTCAACATTAACGCCAAAATTAATTACCCTTTGAAGCGGGTATGCCAAACCATTATTGCCCATTTCGGGGTCCCACATCTTGAATGCGGAAAAGACGGCGAGGTTATTGCCCGAAACGTAGAGACGTGCATTAGAGAAATGTATCCGTTGAAGCCATTTCTGGGGCAAAGTATATCCGATTTCCGCCGTTTTCAACCGGAGGAAAGAGCCGTCACGCATAAACCAAGAGCTTGTCACTTGATTGTTTGCGATTGGCGTTTCGGACAATCTGGGCCACAAGGCATAAATATTCCTGTCGTCTTCCGTCCAGTGGCTGTCGGCGTAATATTGCAACATGGCGCGGTTGGTCTCGAAAGAATTCAAAGCCCCGCGGGTATCTTTTACAAAAGGAGCGGTATTGCTCGCACTAATCCAGAATGATGAACGGGCAGAGCCTTGCAGGAAGACCGAAATATCAAAGTTTTTGTAACCGCCGGAAATCCCGAATCCGTAAATGATTTCCGGCGTAGTGGGAAATCCGATGGGAACCTGGTCGTTCTCGTCTATCACCATATCGCCGTTGATGTCCTTGTATTTAATATCTCCGGCTCCATATTCTCCAAAAGTCTGGGTGGGCGAATTGGCCACTTCTTCGTCGTCGATGAAGAGGCGTTCGGCAATGTATCCGTATGTCTGCGACAGTTTCCGGCCTACGTGCGAGCGCCAGGGTGCGCCGGCAGCCAAATAATCCGGTTCTTCATAAACATGGTATTTGCTGGCTGCGTAAGTGAAATTACCGCGGACAAGCGCCCAAAGGTCTTTGGCGAACGATTTGCTATAGTCGACCGATACTTCAAAACCGCTTCCGGTCGCTTCGCCTATATTGGCCCGCGGCGTTACCTGCAAGCCCATGGTAGTAGGTATGGAAGTGCGTTCCTGGAGGATATTGGTCCTTAGTTCACGGAAATAATCTACCTGCACTTCCAGGCTATTCCACAAGTTCAACTCCAGGCCGAAATTGCTTTTGTAGCTGATTTCCCATGTTATATCCGGGTCGGCATAGCGCTGGATAGAAATACCGGAACGGCTGAAGCCATAGTCGTCGCCCAGAGTGTATCCCCGGCCTCCGTCGTTCATGTTCAACCGGGACATGTAATAAAAACGGTCTTCATCCCTTCCTATCTGGTCGTTACCAACCATGCCGTAAGTCGCTTTAAGCTTCACCTTGGAAAGCGTTTCAAGATACGGTTCCATGAATTTCTCGTTGGTAAGGATATAGCCGATACCTGCCGAAGGGAAGAATCCCCAGCGCTGAGAGGAATGAAAACGTTCCGAACCGTTGTATCCGAAATTGGCTTCCACAAAATAACGGCTGTCGTAGTTATACGTAAACCTGCCTGCCAATCCGAGGTTGCGGTGAGGCAACGACAACTGGAAATCATTGGTCGTACCGTTGTGCGACTCACGGACGGTTGCTACCATCAAACCGGAAACGGAATGTTTGCTCTTGAAAGTCCGGTTGTATGTCAAAGCGCCTTCAAAATACAGGGTACTTTCCAATTCCCTGTTGGAGGGAACAAAATCAAGGTAATCGGCGCCGGCGTCGGGATTCAGGGCGGAGAGCCTGTATTCGTCCGGGTCGACGGTTGTCGCCAGGGTATAAAAGAAAGGGGTATATTGCCGGCGGATGGGTAATTTCGAATAACGATCCACATTGAATAAGGCTCTTGCGGACAATCCTTCCGTCACGAGATTCAAATCCTGTTTCAATTCGAATTGGGCGTACATGTTGGAACGGTCTTCCGTCCGGTATCCTTTTAACATTTCGGCATAAGGATTCAGATAATTGCCCGATGCATAATTACCGAAAAGGATGTGCTTGGTAAAGATATTGCCTTCGTCCGGTTCGTAGTAGGGCAGGAAATAGACCGGATTGGAATTGATAGCCTTGGTATATAGGTCGCTACCTCCATCCAGAGGCCCGGTATAATCGTCGAAAACGCCGTTCAAACGAACAGTCACTTCGGTCGATTGGGTGAGGTTGACATTGACGTTCGAGCGGAGGGAATATTTCCGGATGTCGATATTCGTATTGAAACTCTGGCGCGGGTCGTTTTTAATGATACCTTGGTCTTTGGCGTATGAAGCCGCAATATAATATCTGGCAACCGTACCGCCGCCACTTACATTCAAGGTGTAGCGCCGGTTGAAAGTCTGCTTGTCGAAAAGCATGTCTTGCCAGTCGTTGGCCGGATAGCGAGTGGGGTCTATGCCTCTTTCCGTGTATTCGATTTTCTTTTGATCGTAAGGCAAAGTCCGTCCCGGCGTCCGGGTAGTAACCGCTTCGTTATGATACCTCATGTAACTTACCGGGTCGGCAATCTCGATATTCTCGGTGGGTTGAGACATGCTGCCTTCCATCCGGAACTGTATTTTCGTTTTTCCTGCCGTCCCTTCTTTCGTATTGACTAAGATAACTCCATTAGCGCCCCGGGCTCCATAAAGAGCTGTCGCGTTGGCGTCTTTCATGATGGAAAAGGCGGCGATGTCGTCGACAGTCAAACGGGAAAGGTCTTCCGTACCCATTTCTACGCCGTCAATCAGGATTAACGGGTCTTTCTTGCCGGTTCCGAAGTTCGTTACCCCCCGGATAAAGAATTGGGCGTTGTCTTGTCCCGGTTCCCCTGTCTGCTGATAAGAGATCAGCCCCGCGATGCGTCCGGCAAAAGAAGTCGTAAGGTTACTGGACGGTACCCGTAATTCCGAGGGTTTAATAGTCGCAACCGCTGCAATCACACTTTCTTTCTTCTGCTTTTCAAAAGCGACAATCGTTACTTCATCCAGTTCATTGACATTTGGTTGTAAATTAACGTCAATTTTTCGTTGATTCCCTACTTTTATGGAATAATCTTGATAACCAAGATACTTGAAAATCAGCATATCCGATGACTTTACATTAATAAATGTATAAGAGCCGTCAATGTCGGTAGCTACACCCCGGGTAGAACCTTGGATCGTAATGCTCACACCCGGTAGTCCTTCATGGTTTTCATCCGTCACAACGCCGGTAACGGTAAAACTATCCTGCCCCATTAATGAAAATGAGCAGAAATAAAAAATATTTCCTATTAATAAGAATTTCATTAACAGGTTCGACTTAAGAATTGTTTTTTTTCTCATCGCTTGCTTTTTAAATGGATTAAGTTTTCATAATAACATGTGTATTTAAAATTATGGCATATAAAAATTTTTTGTAAAATAATTTTTTATCTAATAATAAAAAATCAATGTGTTTTTCTTCGTATTTTTTTAAATATATATTCGCGAAAAATTGAATTTTGCAAAAATACAAACCGGCAATTAATAAACTCATTAATAAAAGATTAATAATCTCATCAATTTTCGTAAAAATTGATGAAATTATAAAATAAAACCTAAATATCTAAAATTAACATTTTCAGATATCCCTTACGCATTCCATTCATCGAAAAAAGCAATTTTTCACGATGTTCTGTCAGCATTTTCATCCGGCAGGAGTAATTTGCGCCAAAATTCAGGTCATCCGCTCATTTTTACTTGCATTTGTCAACGAACCGGCAAATATCATTAGAATCATGAAAGTAGCATTGGTAACAGGAGGATCGCGCGGAATAGGCAGGGCTATCGCTCTGGAACCGGCGCAAAGCGGATATCAAGTAGTCGTAAGGAAGCATTGCCTTTCCTGAAAAAAACGAATGACCCAATTCAATGATTTCATGTTTCTTTAGCTTACTTTTGCCAAACCATACAAAATTACCGGCTAAAACAATTGAAGAAATATATCAGAAAGAATACGGATTCGACAGCATACAAATTCATGAAGACGCGTCGGATAAAGATGACGTTGTTTTAATCCATGACGATTTGCTTGCAACCGGAGGAACCAGTCTGGCTGCATATAATTTAGTCCGTCAAATAGGAGTAAAAAAGCATATTCTTTAACTATATCATTGAATTGGAAGATTTAAACGGAAGATATAAATTACCGGAAGATATCGAAATAATGACATTACTAAAATTCGACATATAGACTTCTCAAAGAATCCAAATACGCTCAATCTGAACTCTTTTACCGTAATATCCCTGGTCCATACGTCAATAATCCGGAATTAAAAAACTAAAATTTACACCATATAGAATAATTTATACACACAAATTGCTTATAATTGCATTAATATTGCAACAAAAAACAAAAACCAAACAACTTTTTAATACCTGAAGACTATGGACAAAATAAAACACATTGCAAGGACGATCGCCTTTCTTATCTTAGCATCTTCGG
>JAIROL010000120.1 GCA_031257565.1 Tannerella sp.
TTGTCCGATTCAAGGATAAAGAGTCTTGTCGCAATTATTTGTTTGAGCTTATAGAGGAAATTTATTTTATCGGCTAATTCAACAAGCTGTTGATATAGAGCCTATGTGTTTAAACGACAGTGTGAAATCATCAACTTGACCGATGGAGATAAGCAGTTTTTCTTTTTTAAACTTTAGTATGTCAATTAATTTTTGAAAAATATGAAAAAGATCAGTATCATTATTTTAAGTTTCTTCCTGTTGTTTTTGGGAGAACGAGTTTGGGCGCAGGAAAGTGGAATTGTCTTTGGAGGTTCTTATACGAAATTGTATGAAAAAACGGCACCTGGAAACATTTCTTTAGGTATGGGCAATCCGAGTTTCAATTATCATTTTGGATATAGATACCGTCAAAGCATGAAAAATAATTTATCTATGGATGCAACAATTTTATATGGACAACGAAGAACACCTCTCACATCTATTTATATAATGTCAGATAATCCCAGATTTAAATTTTATTATATATCTATTGAAAGTATATTAAACCGTCATTTATCGAAGCGATTATATATTGGATTAGGGCTTGAGCCAACGTGGTATATTAAAACAAATTCAGTTTTCTATACAAATGAAATCAGGCCTCTACAAAATGAAATTAAGCCTGTATTTGATATACCTTTGTCCGTCAGACTGGGTTATTCGTTTAATCATTTTGAATTATTCGCGTCTTATAAATATGGTACTTGTAATTTAGTGAAAAACGAAAAGTTTGACAAGTTAAAATCCTGGGACTTACAATTATCGGCATATATACCAATATTCAACAGGAGCAAATGAAACGACTATTTTACTTTTCATTTTTATGTTTGATTCCCGTTTCAGCCTGCAAAGTAGATTATTTTCCTGAATCTTTGTTTATCAGTCGGAATAAACAATTGATTGTAAACGGGTTATTAGACCCGTCAAAGCCGATTAAGGTTAATTTTTATACATTGGACAGAAACGATTCCGGCTATCAACACCGGCCTGTCAAAAATGCACATGTTGTACTGAAAGAAGACGGGACGGTGTTGTTTGACGGAATTTGCCCGGATACCGTTTTGCTTTTGGAACAATCCCCGCGTACAGGGGCGGAATATTTCATTGAAGCCGAATATAACGATTATCCGCCGATTAAAGCATCTACGCGGATTCCGGCTGCCATTACTTGTAAAGTGCGTATTGAAGCGGGGTTGGTTGTTCATTTGTCGGATTTTGAATTTTCTTCTCAAACCAACTCTCTGTGGGTTACAGCCTATAAAAAATATATCGACGGAAGATATCATCAATACAGCAGCTATTTTACCCGTAATCTATTAGTGGACAATGTCAACCGTTTGGAAGGGTCGGATATGCTCAACGATGCGGTCGGTTCGGGTTATCACGAAGGATTTATGAGAGTTAAGGCAAAAAGCCTTTCGCGAATAGAAAGCATTATTTTTACGCCGCTCAATCACAGATCTGTTATTGACGAAGACTTGGCAGGCTTTGCCGTTCGTACGACGGCAGCAAGCCGGGAATACGATATGTATAACAAAACATTTTATGAACAGCTGAACGTTCCCGGCGGCGATTTGGGTTCGGTGGTCTATCAACCGGTTCATGTGTACGCCAATATCGAAAACGGTCTTGGGATATTTGCCGGTCTCAATCAAACGGAATATTTCTTTGAAATCATGGAAGATGAATAAAATAGGCAAGCTCATTCATTTCATTATTTTCGCATCGCTCATTCATTTTGCGAGCCATGCGCAGAACTCTGTTTACGTCAACGGGTACATCAAAGAAAGCGGAACGGGCGAAAGCATCATCCTTGCCAACATCCGGTTTGGCAATTCTGTCGTCGCTACGAACGAACATGGCTTTTATTCCGTCAAACTGAACAACGCCGGCCCTTATACGCTTCTCATTTCTCATATTGGATATGAAACGATTGAACAAACCCTGCAGATAAACCGGGACACGATGATTAATCATTTTTTGATTCCGTCAGGGATCGAGTTACAAGAGGTAATCATCACAAATCAGTCTGAGCGTGAAATGAACAGTAAGGGTTTAGGAAACATTCAAATCAACGCATCAACGTTGAAAATTACGCCGCTGTTTTTTGGCGAAAGGGATATTATTAAAACGATGCAGTTTCTTCCGGGCATTTCATCCGGTATGGAAGGCTCGTCGCAGCTGAATATTCGCGGTGGCACAAATGACCAGACGCTTTATCTGATGGATGGCGTACCTGTATATAATCAGAATCATACATTTGGTTTTTTTTCAATATTTAATCCGTCCGCACTACTTTCTGCCGACGTCTATAAAGGAGGTATTCCGGCAAAATACGGCGACAGGCTGTCAGGCGTCGCCTCCATATACCTCAAAAACGGTAACCGCAAAGAGCATCGACAAGCGCTCGCCGTTGGGCCGCTTGCCGGCTCCTTGACGCTGGAAGGTCCAATAGTTAAAGACAAAGCAAGTTACCTGTTCACAGCCCGCAGGTCGTTTTACGATTTAATGTTCAAGGGAATTACTTCATTAATAGACGGAGGAGTCAGTGGCGCAACGCTTTTCATGTACCACGACATTAACGCCAAAATAAGCTGGGACATGAGTAAAAAAACAAAACTATCATGGCAGTTGTACAACGGTAAGGACGATATGTACGTTATTAACAGAACGATCGATCATTTGGAGAATATTACCAATAACGAAAAATTCGGATTCGGATGGAATACGCTTACCTCTTCCGTCAATGCCGTTTCTGCTCTCAAATCAAACATATTCCTTTCGGTTGTCGCTTACTATTCGCAGTTGAACAATTTCAGTTATTACACTGACGATATGATAACCGGTAAGACTCATTACAAACGCGAAAATAACCTTATTTCGGATTTGGAAGAAGCAGGCTTCCGTACCTCATTCGATCTCAAAGCGGGAAACATCAATCGATTGGCTATCGGCTTCGAAACCTCATACCTGTCCTTTCGCCCCAATTATATGGAAATGAAAAGTGAGCACGGTACTGTCAGATACGACGCTGACCGGTTAAAACTTCGCACAACAACGCTCTTCCTGCATGACGAAATAACATGGGGTAAATGGAGTTTTGCAGTCGGTTTGAGGGCGTCCGATTTTAAAAATGAAGATAAAAGTATCTTCGGTTTTGATCCGCGGCTTAAATTATCTACATGGATAACGAACAAAAACAAGCTAATGCTCGCTTACGACCGTATACGCCAACCTGTTCATTCAATCCATGAAATGAGTTACAATACTCGCACGGATTTTTGGGTTCCATTCAAAGAAAATAAAATCCCATTTTCAGATCAGATTTCGTTCGGATGGAAAAATTACCTGAACAACGAATTTTCTTTTTCAGTAGAAGCCTACTATAAAAAGATGAACAACCTGCTGATGATTAAAAACCTTGAAAACTATCTGGATTTTCACGCCGACTATGTAGCAGGCGAGGGCGAATCAAAAGGCGTTGAAGCGCTAATGGAATATTCGAAAAATAAATTATCGGCATGGCTTTCGTACACACTATCCAAATCAACCCGCAATTTTGAGAATAAAGTCCAGCCATTCAAGTACGATGCTCCGCACGACATTTCCCTTTTTGCCGGTTATGTAGTCCATAATAGCGAAAAGTGGAAAAACACCCTGTCCGCGAACTTCCAATACAAAACCGGTTATCCCTATTACGTGGAAGAATCGGACTACCCCAGTGCGGGGCTTATAGACATGGAAACCGGCTATCCGTATTTCAACACCTCCACAGCAGGCTACATCCCTCCTTATCCGAATATGCGTATAAAAGATTATTTCAGAGCAGATTTGAATTTTATAATGGAAAAAAAAGTAAAAAAAGGCGGTCGCTCATGGCAATTCTCATGCCTTAATGTTACAGGACATCAAAACCCGTATGTTATCTACCGTACCGGTAAAGGACAATATGAAGCCTTTTTATTGATTCCGTTCCTTCCTTCATTTTCCTATTCAATAATGTTTTAACCTGCATTGCGCATTATGTAGCACAATCTCTTTCCATTGATAATAACAGGAACATGAATATTTTTTTCTCCCTGAATCGCTGATTTTTGACAGTATTTTTTGTTATTTCAAAAAAAAACTATACATTTGCAGCCCAAACTTGAATCAACGTAACAACATAAAATATATTTAAGATGAAAAGGACGTTCCAACCCTCTAACCGTAAAAGAAAAAACAAACACGGATTTCGCGAGCGTATGGCTTCGGCAAATGGCCGCAGAGTACTTGCCGCGCGTCGCGCCAAAGGCCGCGCGAAACTGACAGTCTCCGACGAATATACGAACTAAGGCGCCTTGCGCTACCGTATAAAGCAAAAGCAAGAGTTTTCCCACAGAGACTTTTGCTTTTGTCGATTTATAAAAAACACACAAGCAAATATTCGATATAGATGAATTCTTTTTTCAATAAAATATTCAAATCACCTGTCTACATCCACCTTCTGGCTATATTGGCTATAGCGTGCATCATCATCTATATCGTACTTAAAAGTATTGACTCGTATACGAATCATAACCAGGCCGTCTACATACCGGATGTAAGAGGACTACAGGTAGAGGACGCCATTCCTTTCCTGCAACAAAGTATGTTACGCTATGTCGTTGTCGACTCGATCTACTCAAAAGAAGTAACGCCGGGCGCCATTGTGGATCTGATGCCCGAAGCAAATTCCAAAGTCAAAAAAAACCGTATCATATATATTACCGTCAACGCAAAAACAGAAGAAACCGCTCCTGTTCCCGAAATTGCAGACATTTCATATCGCCAGGCCTATGCGCTCCTGAAAGCGCGCGGATTCAGGGACGTGGAGTGGAAATATGTAACGGGAGAATACCGCGATCTGACGATCGGAGTAGAATACGGAGGTCAGATGATAAGCAGCGGTACGCGCGTACCCCTTACGGCAAAACTTATTCTCGTCATTAGCGACGGCCATATTCTTCCGCATGAAGGAGACTCCATTACAGAGGAAAAACCGGAGATCACAGGGGGCGACGAAGCTAGCTTTTGATTATGAAGACACATTCTGAAGAAACAGAAAACAGTTTACAACACGACGACTGGTTTGATCCGGAAGAATATGATAACGAAACGCCATCATCCGGCGAAGAAAATCAGTTGTACGAATATTCCCGTTTTGTCGCCGACAAAAACCAGTCATTTCTGCGTATAGATAAATACCTTATGGACCGGTTAATGAATACCAGTCGCAACCGCATACAATCGGCCGCAGATGCAAATTGTATCCTGGTAAACGGGAAAGCGGTGAAAAGCAGTTATCGGGTAAAGCCGATGGATGTGGTAACCATCATGATGTCACACCCGCGATATGAAGTTGAAATCATTCCGGAAAACATCCCTCTCGATATCGTCTATGAAGACAATGAACTGCTTGTTGTGAACAAGCCGGCAGGCTTGGTAGTACATCCCGGACACGGCAACTATCACGGCACGCTCGTTAACGGTCTTGCGTATTATCTCAAAGATGATTCACACTATGACCCGGCCGACCCGCGCCTCGGACTAGTACATCGCATAGATAAAGACACCTCGGGACTCCTTGTTATTGCCAAACGTCCGGAAACAAAGACGAATCTCGGCCTGCAATTTTTCAATAAAACGACGCAACGCAAGTATGTCGCTTTAGTCTGGGGAATCCCAAAAGAAAAAGAAGGACGCATCGAAGGGAATATCGGACGGGATCCGCGCGACAGAATGAAAATGATGGTCTTTCCCGACGGAGAACAGGGAAAAACCGCCATAACACATTATCGTATCATGGAAAAATTAGGATATGTTTCTTTCGTTGAATGTAGATTAGAAACAGGACGTACTCACCAGATACGCGCTCACATGAAGCATATCGGGCATCCGATTTTCAATGACGACAGATACGGAGGTAACATTCTATTGAAAGGACTTCCATCATCCAACTATAAGCAGTTCATTCATAATTGTTTTGAAATATGCCCCAGACAGGCGTTACATGCCAAAACGCTGGGCTTTAAACATCCGGTAACCGGAAAAGAGATATTCTTCGATTCGGATATTCCCGATGATATGGAACAATTGATTGAAAAATGGAGAAGTTATTACAGGTCGGAAAAATAAACAAAATAAACAAAATAAACCAGTAACTGAAAATGAAGAATGTAGCCATTGTTGCCGGAGGAGATTCTTCCGAATACGAAGTTTCTTTAAAAAGCGCCGACGGATTATTCGGTTTTATAGACAAAAGCCGTTATAATCTCTATATTGTTATTCTGAGAAATAGTAAATGGACAGTTAAAATGCCTGACGGAAGTACAAGCGATATCGATAAAAACGACTTCAGCTTCCAAACAGGCGGACATAAAGTAAAATTTGATTACGCATATATCGCCATCCATGGTCGTCCGGGCGAAGACGGGCGTCTTCAGGGATATTTCGATATAATCGGCATTCCGTATTCCTCATGCGGAGTACTTGCAGGGGCGCTGACCTTTAACAAATATATCAACAATCAGTTCCTGAAAAGCCAGGGAGTACGCATCGCCGATTCCATACGCCTCCTGAAAGGGCAAAAGATGGAAACCGGAGATATTATCCGCCAGTTAGGGCTTCCTGTTTTCGTAAAACCGAATGATGGAGGCAGCAGTTTCGGGGTTACGAAGGTAAAAGAGGCGTCACAGATGCAGCCGGCAATAGAAAAAGCTTTTGCCGAAGGACAAGAGGTCGTCATTGAACGTTTTATCGAAGGAACAGAAATTACATGCGGATGCTACAAAACAAAGATAAAGCAGATGGCTTTCCCCATCACGGAAGTTGTAACCGACAATGAGTTCTTCGATTACAATGCAAAGTATAACGGCGAAGTTCGGGAAATAACGCCGGCTCGCATATCCGACGAACTAACGGCAAGAATACAACAGGAAACGCTAAGAATATACGATATCATCGGCGCGCGCGGTATTATACGCATCGATTATATTATCCCTGAAGACAACAATCCTGTCCTGCTGGAGATAAACGCAACCCCCGGAATGACCGCTACAAGTTTTATCCCGCAACAGATACAAGCCGCGGGTCTCGACGTCAAAGACATTATGACTGATATCATAGAGAATACGTAATATAAAAAAGGTTAAAGGTTGTAGTAAATTAAAATAACATTTGTATGTTTGTAGTCTAACCGTTATAAATGATGAGCACAGATTATTCGAAATATAACTTTGATGATATTCGTCCTTTTAATAATGACGAAGTACATGATGCTATAGAATCACTCGTATCCTCAGACGGATTGAAAAATGCCTTACATTACATCATGCCTGATCTTGACTGGGACCAGTTTGTTCAGGCAATGCGGATGTGTAAAACAAAAGAACGGTTTAAAACAACGCTCGCATACCATGCCGTAATGGAGATCGCAAAAAAAACAACTTTCTCTCTTACCATATCCGGGCGGAGTCGTATACCCAAAGATAAACCATGTACATTCATATCAAATCATCGCGATATAGTTCTTGATGCAGCCTTTCTGAATGCCCTGCTTCTCGATATAGGTCATGGGATGACGCAGGTTGCCATAGGAGATAACCTGCTGATACATCCATGGATCGATACGATTGTAAGATTAAATAACTGTTTTATCGTCAAGCGGGATATCTCCGTCCGCCAATTGCTTAAATCAAGCATGCAGCTATCGGCCTACATCCATTATACAATCAGAGACCTGAAAGAATCCGTATGGATTGCGCAGCGTGAAGGACGCGCAAAAAATTCCAACGACCATACGCAAAACAGCGTATTAAAAATGCTCAATATGGCAGGGGGGGTTAAGGATAACCCTCTGCAAAACCTCATGGACCTTAATATCGTCCCGATAGCCATATCTTACGAGTACGATCCGTGCGATTTTTTGAAAGCCAAAGAATTTCAGCAAAAACGCGACAACCCGGATTTCATAAAAAGTAAACGTGACGACTTATTAAACATGGAAACCGGAATGCTTCATAACAAGGGGCGCGTACATTTTACGCTGGGCTCGCCCATCAATGACAAACTGGCATTACTTGAGAAAAAAAAACTCGATAAAAATGCTTTGTTCACAGCAATCGCTAATATCATTGATAAGGAGATCTATAAACATTATCGTTTTTATCCGTCCAATTATGTGGCATACGATTTGTTACATCACAGCGTATATTTTCGTACAAATTATGACTTGCGCGACAAAATGCAGTTTGAAACATATCTGCAGAAACAGATCGAGAAGATAGATCTTCCGGATAAAAACGAAATCTTTCTCCGGACAAAAATTCTTGAAATGTACTCAAACCCGCTTAAGAACCATATGGACAATATGGAATAAATTTTTAAGAATGAATATGATGGCAAATGACGAATTGAAATATAGCGGAAAAATTCCCGAACCTACACTTCGGCGATTGCCCTGGTATTTAGCATACGTAAAACTGCTTAAAGGAAAAGGAGACGTAGTTGTTTCATCCACACAAATAGCAAAAGAAATCAATGTGGATGCAAGTCAGGTTGCAAAAGACCTGTCTTTCGTCAATATTTCAGGAAAAACGCGCGTCGGGTACGAAATCGACGCGTTAACTGATACGCTGGAAGATTTCCTCGGATTCACCTCGCAACATAAAGCATTCCTTTTCGGCGTAGGACGGTTGGGAACCGCGCTTATGATAGACTCCGGACTCCACCAGTACGGGCTTGATATTGTTGCGGGATTTGATATACGCAATGATATTACAGGCAAAGAGATAGACAATATACCTGTATTCCCGATGAATATCCTTCCTGAAAAACAAAAAAAATACGGAGCTACAATCGGTATTATCACGGTTCCGGTAGATAAAGCGCAGGAAGTGGCTGATTTCATAATCAATAACGGAATCAAGGCGCTGTGGAACTTTACGCCGTTCCGTATTTGTGTTCCTGAAAATATTGTCGTACAGAACACTTCCATATACGCTCATCTGGCCGTTATGTTCAACCGCATGAACGAAAATTCGAACGGCTGACAATCGCGTTTATTCCCCTGCGTACATAAACCGGTAAAATATTTAACAAACAGATTCCCCTTACTATTCATCACAATATCTGCCATATAATGAAAATCATTGCTGTAGGAATGAATTATGCAAATCACAATAAAGAGATGCGTCATTCGTTATTATTATCAGAACCGGTTATTTTTATGAAATCCGACTCGGCCTTGTTAAAAGACGGCAAACCTTTTTTCATACCTGATTTTTCGTCGGAGATTCATTACGAAACAGAGGTTGTCGTAAAAATAAATAAAGTCGGTAAAAACATTGCTGAACAATTTGCGCATCGTTATTATAATGAGATGACCGCAGGCATAGACTTTACTGCACGCGACCTCCAGCGTGAATTGCGTGAAAAAGGCTTACCCTGGGAAATCTGCAAAGGCTTTGATCAATCTGCCGTCATTGGAGATTTTATACCTTTAGAAGAAACTGAAAATATTCAGAACTTAGATTTCCACCTTAAAATAGACGGTAAAACGGTACAAAAAGGTCATACATCCGAGATGCTTTTTTCCGTAGATCGGATTATCGCATATGCAAGCCGTTTTTTCACTTTGAAGATCGGCGATCTGATTTATACGGGAACGCCCGCGGGAGTCGGGAAAGTTGAAATCGGAAATAACCTGCAGGGATTTATTAATAACCGTAAATTGCTCGATTTTTATATACGATAAGACCTGTTCCGGTATTCTATGGAACAGGCGCAAAAGAAAAGGTTATTTAAAATGATGTTACGAATACTGTTTTCCATATTATGTTGTTTTATGACGTGTGCCGCCGCAACGGCAGACGGCTCTGTTTATGCTACAAAATCCGCGCTGTCGGAAGGTAAATGGGTAAAAATAAGCGTCAGTGAAACAGGTTTTTATAAACTGACCTATTCCGATCTGAAGGAGATGGGCTTTTCGAATCCTGAAAAAGTATCTGTTCATGGATATGGAGGGTGGCCCATGGAAGAGGATTTTTCCAAAGCCGTTTACAGGGATGACGTGCCTTCCGTCGAAGTATGGAGAGAAAACGATTACATCCTCTTCTATGGAAAAGGGCCTGTCAGATGGACGTCCGATACCGGGAAAAGAACTTTTACACATGAAAACAATGCCTATGCGACGCGCGGCTACTACTTCGTCACCGACGCTACGGAAACAAACGAAATGACGTCCGTTTCATCACAGGGTACCGCATCCGTTCGGATAGATACCTATGACGATTACATGTTGCATGAGCAGGAGAACTATTCAATCACGGTCGGAGGACGTCCGAATTCCGGCCGCGATCTGTTTGGAGAAAGCTTCGATTTCAAAACATCGCAGGATTTTATGTTCTCAACTCCAGGTATGACAAATGACGACGCCGGAATTTCATTTCGTTTTGCCGCTAAAATCAAGTCGGGAACAGGTACGGTAAGCTTGAGCGCTAATGGAACCGACCTGACATTCGGCAACAGCAAGCTGTATGAAAATACGTCCCCTTATGTAGCTGCAACAAGTATCTCCCCTGAGGTTCTATGGACGGGAGAAAAAAGCGAGACGACAAATATCAATATATCATTCAGTCTTTCGCAGCAAACAAGTCATCTGGATTACATACGCCTGCAAATGAAACGTTGGCTCCAGCCTTACGGGACATGCACTTTTTTCCGCAGCTTTGAATCCGTAAACAAAAACGCCGGATTCGCCATCAAAAACGCCTCGTCAAATATCCTTGTATTCGACGTTACGGAAGGCCATCCCGTACAGTTGATGGAAACGTCGCTGAACGGAAGCGAACTGTCTTTTACAATACCTTCCGGAGAACTGCGCGAATTTGCGATGGTAGACATTTCAAAGACAATAAACGTACCGGAAACCATCGGCGAGGTAAAATCGCAGAACCTGCACGGAATGGACCAGACAGACATGATCATACTTGCGCCTGAAGCTTTCGTTTCGGAAGCGGAGAGACTGGCTGAGTTCCGTCGTACAAACGACAACCTGACGGTTGCCGTGGTAACCCCCGAACAGGTTTATAATGAATTTTCGAGCGGCGCTCCGGAGGCTACTGCCATACGTCGCTTTATGAAAATGTTTTACGACCGGAGCGCCTCGCCGCAGGACGCCCCGAAATACCTGTTACTGTTTGGCGACGGCCGCTTCGATAACAGAAAACTGACGGATACCTGGAAAAACTCATCCGATAACTATATCATAACTTACCAGTCAAAAGAAACACTGGGGGAATATTCATACGTAACCGATGATTACTTTGGTTTTCTTATGGACGGACAAGGGGGAGATCCTGTTACGGCAACGATCGAAATCGGCATTGGCCGTTTTCCCGTCATAACGCCCGCACAGGCAAAAAATGCCGTTGATAAAGTAATTTCATATACAAAAGAATCCAAATCAGGCCCCTGGAAAAACAAAATATGCTTTGTGGCCGATGACGGGAACGCCGGCGACGGCTATACGATAGATCACATGAGCCAGGCCAATAGCTTAGCTGATTACATAGAAAATAATCATCCGGAATATCTTCCTAAAAAACTACTTTTTGACGCTTTTAAAAAAAACCTTTCCGGAGGAAAACCCAGCTATCCGGATATTCGTACAAATATTCAGAAAGAATTGAAAGAAGGGGTACTGCTCATCAACTATACCGGACATGGGGACGCGAAGTCATGGTCCGAAGAAAGGGTCATGACCCAGACAGACGTCAATAACGCAACCTATACAAATCTTCCGTTGTGGATCATTGCAGCATGTGATTTTGCCCCGTTTGACGCACAATCCACATCAGCCGGAGAAGACGTGTTCCTGAGCAAGAAAAGTGGAGGGATCGCAATCTTTTCTACCTCCAGGGTTGCATGGTCTTACGAAAATTTCAGAATGAATACGCAATTCATGAAATACCTGTTCGAAAAGCAGAATGGCCGTCACCTGACGCTTGGAGAAGTAATGAAAAATTCAAAAAATGATTATAAGCATATCAGGTTAATGAGTTATGTTTTACTTGGAGACCCTTCGCTAACCCTGGCATATCCCGACGAATACAAGATGGCGATTACGGCAATAAATGGAAAAATCGTTTCTGAAGAACCGGTCAATTTCAAAGCTTTCGAAAAAATTACGATAAAAGGACAAGTAACTACATCTGAGGGTCTGATGGTCGGCGATTTCAACGGATTGTTGTCGGCTACGGTATTCGATGGCCGGCAGCAGATCGCCACACTTGATAACAACGGAACAGGAATAACGCTTACCTACTCCGATTACCCCTACATCATGTATCTGGGGAACGACTCCGTCCGTAATGGCGATTTTACATTCACGTTCACAGCGCCCAAAGATATTTCCTACTCATACCAGAACGGAAAAATAAATCTTTATGCCATCGACGAAAGCGCCGGAAAGGACGCTAACGGTTCCTACAAAAACTTTATAGTCGGCGGTACGGCCGATATTACAGATTCCGATGAATCAGGACCCGAAATACGCGCTTTATACCTCAATACGTCTGACTTTAAAGACGGCGACAAGGTCAATGAAACGCCCGTAATGGCTGCTATCGTATGGGATGAAAGCGGAATAAATGTAGGAAGCAGCAGTATCGGGCATGATATCATGCTGACAATCGATAACAATCCGGTATTGAGCTATTCGTTAAATAGCTATTACAGCGCCTACCTTGCCGGTGAAGAAGGGGAAGGCATTATCAAATTCCCGATCCCCTCGCTTGAGTCGGGGAAACATACGGCCGAACTCAAAGTATGGGACATACATAACAATTCCAGTTCGCAGACATTCGGTTTTGTCGTGACGGATAATTACAAACCTTCCATCGTGGAACTCACAGCCGGCCCGTCTCCTGCCGGCGATTATGTGAATTTTATGATCTCGCATGACCTGCCGGAATCAACCGTAACTGTAGAAATACAGGTTTATGACCTGAGCGGCAGACTGCAATGGAAGTATACGGAGTCGGGTTCTTCCGGAATGTTCGATTCCTGCAATATTAAATGGGACCTTAGAAACGGCGCGGGCGCACGCCTGCCTTCCGGAATATATGTATACCGTGCAATCGTGAGCAGAGATAAATCACATGAAGCGTCCAAATCGAAGAAATTAATTATCCTCGCACAATAAAGACGCAAAAACCGAGTTTATAACATTATATGTATTTTTTAACAGGTATATAACTAATATTTTAAGGCATGAGATTACTTAAATTAAATCTATTGATAGGGATGTATATTGCCTCAATGGCATTTGTAAAAGCTGAAGATGATGATGAAAAGAATAAATTCAGTCCTCTTAATACGGCCGTACCGTCTCTTTCCATTGCGCCGGATGCACGCGGAGGAGGTATGGGCGATAATGGGGTTTCAACGCTACCTGATATCTCGTCGCAGTACTGGAATCCTTCAAAATATGCATTTATGGAAAGTAAAGCCGGCGTCGGCTTATCCTATACGCCGTGGATGCGCAAGATTGTAGACGACGTTGCGCTGGCTTATTTATCAGGATATTATAAATTAGGTCAATATGATCAGCATGCAATAGGCGCTTCGCTGAGATATTTTTCACTTGGGAATGTTCCCCTGACCACATACGGAGGAAACGAATACCATAATCTGAATCCATACGAAATGGCGGTAGACATGAGTTACAGTATCAAACTTACAGAAGGATTTTCTTTAGGCGTCGCCATGCGTTATATACGCTCCGATATGGGCGCCGATGCGGAGTACGAGCTTCGTCCCGGAAATTCTTTTGCTGCCGACCTGAGCGGATACGGAGAAAAATATGTTGTCGTCGGCAACAGCGAATGTTTATGGAGCGCAGGTTTCAACATATCCAATATGGGAACCAAAATCTCTTACGACGGCAACGTCACCAATCAGTTCCTTCCGACAAATCTCAGAATAGGCACAGGTCTGTTGGCGCCGCTGGATGAATATAATCAACTCGGCATTTATCTTGATCTTAACAAATACCTGGTCCCATCAAAACCCGTTCGGAAAGAGGGTGAAAGTGATGAGGATTTTGAAAAAAGAGAAGACGAATATAACGATATGTCTTTTGTCAAAGGTATGTTTAAATCATTCAACGATGCGCCGGAAGGATTCAGCGAAGAACTGAAAGAAATCAACATCTCGATCGCCGCCGAATATAATTATAACAGTCAGTTCTTTATACGTGGAGGTTATTTCTATGAAAATCAAATGAAAGGTAATCGTCAGTATTTTTCTGTCGGAGCCGGTTTCAGGACGACTGCATTTCAACTTGATGCAGCGTACCTCATCAGTACGGTTCAGAGTAATCCGCTTGACCAGACCCTTCGTTTTACGCTATCGTTCGATATGGACGGATTAAAAGATTTGTTCAAATAAAATATGCGCATAGGTTTCGGATACGACGTACATGCCCTGACAGAAAGTCGCGAACTGTGGCTCGGAGGAATCCGTATAGAGCATCCATACGGATTGATGGGACATAGCGATGCGGATGTTCTGATACATGCGGTCTGCGACGCGCTACTTGGCGCAGCTAACATGCGCGACGTCGGTTACCATTTCCCGGACACATCCGCCGAATATAAAAATATAGACAGCAAAATACTGCTGTGCGAAACGATGCGGATCGTGCGTGAAGCCGGTTACGAAGTCGGAAATATCGACGCCACAATTGCAGCAGAACAACCTAAGCTGAATCCATACATCCCGGATATGCAAAAAGTTCTTGCCGAAGTAATGGGTATTCCGGTAAACGATCTATCGATCAAAGCAACAACAACCGAAAAACTTGGCTTTACAGGACGCCGCGAAGGCATTGCCGCTTATGTTGTTGCTTTAATAAAACAAATTGTGTAAATTTGCATCCGGACAACTATTTGCTTTATGAAAAATAACGACTGGAAAGACCGTTCGGGAATGGTTTATTCGACAAACCCGGATTTCAACTATAATACAGGCGAGGAAGAGGAAGAAGAAACCCTGCCTAAGGAAAAACAATCCTTTCGCATATCCCTGGATAAAAAAAACCGTGGCGGTAAAACGGCGACCCTCGTCATCGGGTTCCGGGGGAAAAGTGAAGACCTGACAACACTAGGGAAATACCTGAAAGTCAAATGCGGCGCCGGAGGATCGGCAAAAGACGGAGAAATTATGATTCAGGGCGACGTCCGCCGGAAAGTTGCGGATATCCTTACTAATGACGGATATGGTAAGATTAAGATAATCTGACAAATTCCTAAAACCGACCGACTATGCTTACGATATACAGCGCATCCGCCGGAACAGGCAAAACTCACACGCTAACGGGAGAATATATGTCGTTGCTCTTCAGAGGAAAAGAACAACATAGACATATATTAGCAGTAACCTTTACCAACAAAGCGACGGCTGAAATGAAAAGCCGTATTGTCGAAGAATTATTCCGCCTTGCCGACAACCATCCGTCGGATTACCTGGCATTACTTTCGGAAAATGGAAAGAAAAGTGAAACGGAAATCCGAAAACAGGCAAGACAAATCCTGACAACGATACTGCATGACTATTCGGCATTCAATATCAGTACAATAGATCACTTTTTTCAACACGCAATACGCGCCTTTACCCGCGAAATAGGATTACAGGGCAATTATCAGATTGAAATGAACGAGGATCAGATGATGGAGGATGCAGTGGAAAGCATGCTCTCGGAACTTGAAAAAAGTGAAAATAGAGATCTGATGGAATGGCTGTTACGATTTACGGAAGATAAAATTGAAGAAGGCGGGGGATGGGATATACGCAGAGATATCATCAAACTGGGCGGACAACTCTTCAAAGAGACCTATAAATCATACAGCGATCAAATACAAAAAGACATAAAGCAAAAGCAATTCCTTTTCAACTACCGGAATGAACTGTACAAAATCATACAATCGACACAAAAAACAGCAAAAGAACTAGGCGAGAAAGGACTCCTGCTGATGAAACGGCACGGTATGCACCCCTCCGGCTTCAAAGGAGGAAGCAACTCTGCTTTTTTTTATTTCGAAAAACTTGCGGCCGGCAATATGAAAGAACCCTCCGCTACATTCCGTGGACTGGTCGACAATGCGGAAAGATATCTTGCTAAAACGGCCTCTTCGGAGCAGCAACAGGCAGCCGAGCGCATTTACACAAACGGCATGAATGAACTGATACGGGGTATTATTTCTTTTTTTGATAACCTGACGGCGTTTTACACGGCAAGCGAGATCGCCCGCAACTTCTATGCGCTGGGTATACTGACAGACCTGTCCCAACACATTGCAAAATGGCGTGAAGACAACAATAAAATGTTAATTGCCGACACGACAGAGCTTCTTAACAAAGTAATCGACGGCAGCGAAATTCCTTTCATCTATGAAAAAACGGGTACGCGCATCGAACATTATATGATTGATGAATTTCAGGATACAAGCGGCATGCAATGGGCTAATTTCCGTCCGCTTCTGAAAGACAGCCTTGACAATGGACGCAGCAATCTTATTGTAGGCGATATAAAACAAAGTATATATCGCTTCCGTAACTCCGACTGGACACTTCTTGATCATCAGGTGAAAATCGATTTCGAAAGTCAGACAAACGAAAAGAATCTTGAAGTAAACTGGCGCAGTTGCCGCAATATCGTCGAATTTAATAATATGCTATTCTATTCCGTTCCGTCTATCTTACAGGATTCATACAATGAAGAAGTCGAACAATCATCTTTATCGGCGAAGGAAAAGGAACGTTATCATTCACGTATCGTATCGGCATACAAAAACTCCCGCCAGCAAGTTGCAGCGCCTTTTATCCATAAAGAGGGGCATGTCAGGATACAATTTATTTCCGACAATGAAGAACAAAACTGGAAAGAACAAAGCAGGATGCAACTGCCTCATATTGTGGAACAATTGCAGGATAACGGGTATGAATTACGCGATATTGCAATCCTTACGCGAACAAGTGCAGAAGGTCTGTCTGCTGCCGAAACGTTATTAACATATAAAGAAACACATCCGGAATCCGGATATAAATACGATATCATTTCAGAAGATTCACTAACGATCAGCTCTTCTTTATCAGTACGCTGGATGGTTGAAATGCTCCGATATCTCAACCAACCTGATATCAAAGGCAACTATTACATGGCCCTGATAACTTATGCTATTCTCAAAAGAAAGAAACAAACATCCCTGAATGAAAAAAGCGCAAAAAGTCATGATAAAGAATCTTTCAATAACAGGGATTCCGTTTCTGATGAGATCCCTGTTATCAATAATCCATTCCAGCCTTTTTCAGAGGAAATAATCGCTAAACTTAAACAACTGTCTAACCGCTCGCTTTACGAACTGACGGAAGGACTGTTCCGGCTTTTTGAAAATGATTTTCCGGAAAATGAACTTGTTTTTATTCAGGCTTTTCTTGATATGATAGCCGAATATTCCACCCATGAGACTGCCGACGCCGGACGCTTTCTGACATGGTGGGATGAAGCCGGGTCCGGGAAAAAAATCATCACTCCCGACTCGCAGAATGCAATACGCATAATGACCATACACAAGTCTAAAGGGTTGGGTTTCAAAGTTGTCATAATCCCTTTTGCCGACTGGAAAACAGATCAGAAAGACGCCATTATATGGTGTAGCCCGACACAAAAACCTTTTGATAAAATGAGCCTGGTACCCGTAAAATATGGCAAGGCGCTGAAAAATACGATTTTTGCAACCGACTATTTCAAAGAAAAGCTGCACTCCTATATGGATAATCTGAATACGCTGTATGTCGCTTTTACCCGTGCCAAAGAAGAACTTATCGTTATGGCGCCACGACCCAAAACAGAGATTTCCTCTACTGCAGGACTGCTATGGAACGGCTTATTAACCGACCCGGAATTTCATTTGGATACTGAAAACGGAATGTATGAACGGGGGAAATGGTGGAAAACGGCAGCCGACAAAGGATTAACGGATACGGAAGAATTACCTATGGAACGCTTTTATTCCGTATCGCCGGATGAACGGATGCAGCTACGCCTCCGCCGCAAAGGCGGTTTCTTCGATGATGAAAAACGTAAATACGGCCTGTTAATGCATGACATACTAAGTGGCATTGAAAAGTATGACGATATCATCCATGCCATATCAGGAAAATATACATCCGGGGAGATAAACGACGACGAAGCCGATATTCTCAAAAAGAAACTCGTCGCGCTTACCACAGAAGACACTGTTAAAAGTTGGTTTGACGGCTCCATGCAGGTGATGAACGAAACTGAAATCCTGTTCGGAAAAGGACAATCCGGCCGTCCCGACCGCATCATGATCGATAAAAATAACCGTGTCATCATTGTCGATTATAAATTCGGAGAACAAAAAAAACAATACCATCAGCGTCAGATAAAAAAATATATATCATTGATCCATGAGATGGATTATCAAAATGTCGAAGGTTATATCTGGTATATTACCCTCAACGATATCGAATGTTTTCGTTAAGCGCCTGTTCCATTACGGGAAAACGCCTGACGAGGTTGAAAGGCGCTTTTTTTTAAGCATCTTTTTTTTTATTAGGGAAAAAAAGCATAATTTTGCCGTACTTTAATCGATATGCGTCGCATAAAAAAAATGAAGGTACACCGGGAAGGGACAGGCTTGTTACTGTCCATGTTTACGATATTATTTATCGTAAACATGTCCCTTTACTATATAGTCGGCAACAAATTTCTCTTTTACGGCGCATTAACGGTATCGACAATCCTGTTCTTAATTGTACTTAATTTCTTCCGCAGTCCGTACAGGCGTTTCCCGTTTGATTCGGAAGGGCTTGTGATCGCGCCTGCCGACGGTACAATCGTTGCTATTGAAGAAGTGATGGAAAACGAATACTTTCACGACAAACGACTACAGGTATCCATTTTCATGTCCGTATTTAACGTGCACGCAAACTGGTTCCCGGTAAATGGCACAGTGAAACGCGTATCACATCAGAACGGACGCTTTCAGGCAGCCTACCTGCCGAAAAGCAGTACGGAAAACGAACGTTCCACCATCGTTATCCGGACAGACTACGGCGTAGACGTGTTGACGCGTCAGATCGCAGGGGCCATGGCGCGACGTATTGTAACATACGCAACGGAACGCGAACTCTGTCACGTAGACGAACAAATGGGATTCATCAAATTCGGCTCGCGCGTAGACACTTTTCTTCCTGTCGGAACGGAAATTCTTGTTGACATGGATCAGAAGGTAACAGGAAACCAGACTCCCATTGCCCGTCTCGGGAAAATAACCTATATCCCTCAGAATCAATGAAAGGTATCATCAGAAATATACCCAATACCCTCACCTGCATAAGCCTGGCATTCGGATTTTACGCTGCCATATTGGGCGCATCAGGAGATTATTTCGGAGCGATGGTCGCTATTTTTATCGCCGCCGTTTTCGATTTTTCCGACGGACTGGCCGCCCGTCTCCTGAAAGCCTACTCTGCGATGGGAAAAGAGCTGGATTCCCTGGCTGACATTATAAGCTTCGGCGTCGCCCCGGGTATGATGCTGTTCAGTTTTCTGGATAAGTTATTATATAACCTCTCGTGGAATGATTCATGGATATGCAAACTATTCCTTCCGGCGGCGTTTACTATTCCCGTCTTTTCCGGTTTAAGACTTGCCAGATTCAACATCGACGAACGTCAGAAAACATCATTTACAGGCCTCCCCGTCCCTGCCCATGCTATTTTATGGTCATCCCTCATTGTAGCGCTTTCTCCTGCCGTGATTTCCGCCGACGATCATTACGGCATATTCCGATTATCGCAACTTCTAACGACAATAGCGCCGGCGCCACTTCTTATATGTCTTTCCGTTGCAGCGGTTGCAACCTCTCTACTCCTTGTATCCGAAATCCCGATGTTCTCCCTGAAAATATCTTCATTCGCCTGGGAAAAAATTAAATTACAATACATCCTGATCCTGTCGGCAATCCTGCTAATCGCCGTATTCGGCGTCATCGGAATATCGGCGGCCATCCTGCTATATATTCTTTTGTCGGTAATATCTTATCCGGATAAAAGTCGCCCGTCATAATATTCATGACAAAAACATTCGTTCTTCTATAAAAAAAAACCTTTCTTTATAACCGCAAATCCGACGGATTATAATATTTATGTTTTACAAATATACATGAAAATCAGGTATTTACAAGCGCGTAAGATAAAAATAGATACTATCGGAGGATTTTCAGAGGAAAGGCGCCGTTATATTAAATTCCGTACCTTTCCCTATAGTAGAATTGATACTGACAGAACCATTGAGACTCTTTACCCGCTCATTTATTATTATCAAACCTGCCCCGTTCTTCTTACTCTTCGTATCAAAACCTTTTCCGTTATCTATGACAGTGAGATTCAAACGCTTATCTTCCTTATACAAAATAATCTCCACCGATGAAGCCTCAGCATGTTTACACGCATTGCTTATACATTCCTGAACAATACGATAAAACTCCAGGCAAATCTTTTCAGGAATTTTATTCATATCTTCTTCCGAGTCTATCGACAGCAATATACTCATTTTGCCATGACTATTCTGCCGGTAAACATAATCCTTCAGTATCTCGACAAATGAAGCGTATTTAAACGCAGGAGGGATTAACTCATGTGAAATATCGCGAACCTGTTCATGTAGATCTTTAAGTTGTTGCGATATTTCCGAAACATCAAGACGTCCCTTATCCCGGACATGAAGATTTACCAACAATATCTTATTGGCTATATTATCATGCAATTCTTTTGATAACCGCAAACGCTCAGATTCCAGGCCTTCCAGATAAGCATTCGCCTGCTTCAGTTTATTTTCGCTCAGAAGCAATTTGTACTGCCGTTCATTTTCATTGATTTTAGCAGTCAACGTTTCATTCTTTTCCCGTTCTAACTGTGAGATCGATTTTGCTTCTTTCAGTTTCGCCTGTATAATTTTAGATTTTCTTCTTGACAAAAACAGAATCAGGACAATGATTATAATCAACAAAATTCCGATACCGATATACAAGATTCCGTTTCCGTTCATACATTATTAAATATCCTCCTTTTTAAGAAAACCCTCCTTCATTGCAATTGCGACTAAACGGGATACATTTGATACGCCGAACTTATCAAAAAGACGTTTCCGGTAATACTCGACAGTCTTCGCCGACCATGACTTCGCTTTTGCAATATCTTTGATTGTATACCCTTTTCCGACCATCATCAAAACGTCAGTCTCATTTTTTGTAAATGTCTCATATAATAAATAGCTAAATCCTTTTTCTATATGATTATTAAATAGCTCTTTATATTGTTCGCAATAAAACGTATTTCCATCCAGAATTTCAGTCACTGCCTTATCCAACAAATCCGGGCAAGACGATTTGAACAATATGCCATTCACATGTAATTCTTTTAATTCTTTAACATACCATATTTCCTCATGTAAAGTACAAACCAGAATATTGGACAGCGGATCTGTTTTTCGGATTTTCTTTATGACGTCAAAACCTGTAATGTCCTGGAGTCCTATATCAATAATATATAAATCATATTTTTTATTTTTCAAATTTTGATTAACGCTTTTCCCCTCCGTAAAAACATCAACTTTCACGTCAGGTAATAATTTTTCAAGTTTCGACTTGATTCCATAAGCTACTAATTCGTGGTCATCAAGGATCAAGATATTCAAAGACAAACAAGCGGTCATACAACAATCGTCACATATAATATTTACAAATATATTGCATCCGAGACATATTTTCAAAAAAAATTCAGAAAAACATTCAAAATTCAGGGAAAACCCTTAAAATCGTTCAAACAAAAAGAACAAACTTTGCCTGCAAATAAACGACCAATATCTGAATTAAAAGTTCAAAAAATCATTCCTGAAACTGTTACTCCTATTCTTGTCTATACATGTTATGACAACAAAAACGAATACTTCCAAAAACAATCATAAAAACATGGTGTGTGTAATATTAATTTTGGAAGGGTGAGAGAGGGTATTATTGATACCTCTCTCATTTTTTTTCATTCTATTGTCTATCAGGAGATGTTCTTTCTCTATATTTCTCCATTTACCTTGTCGACATCAGGGGACCAAAAATCCCTTAAAATCCGCAAATCTTATTAATAAAATAAAAACAAACCTGTTTGTTTTTGCATTACGCCCCACTTGTATTATCTTTGTACCTGATTAAAAAATCAATATATGCTGAAGTTTTTATCTATTATATTTTTTATCATATTCATTGTGCCGTTTTTATTGCGTGCGATTCTGAAGTTCTTATTTGGAGGCGTTTCGCCACAAAACAATTCGTCGCAACAAAAAAGAAATACGTCCTCTTCTTCACCGATACAACGCCCTCCCCAGAAGAAAAAAGTAATTTCCGAAGAAGAGGGAGAATATATTGATTACGAAGAAATTAAATAGAACTGATGAACATAAATCATTTATCTTACTTTGTTATTTCGCTCATCAGCCACAACGTCCAGGCCACCGCCGGCATCCAGTATTCCGACTGGCTATAATTATTATATGTAATAAGGTGGGGCATATCCTCTTTGTCTCCGCAGAGACCGTTCATGACGGCGCCCGACAGAACAGGGGTCGGCGGGCTAAATTCACAGCAATTGATCATGCGTAGCGGCTGGTTATACCCGACGCCCACGATGGTAGAACTGCTGAACGGATTAAGGCCGATGATCCAGTCCAGCTGTCGTTGGGCAA
>JAIROL010000169.1 GCA_031257565.1 Tannerella sp.
AACTCTTTGGCGCAAGCCGTTTTGCATGTTCGTTTCATGTGTACATTTTTTATTTTTTAACATTTCGGTAACATAGAACTCACAGCATGTTCATAACTCTTTGGCGCAAGCCGTTTTGCCTGTTCGTTTCATAATATCATTGTAAAGCTTTGTTTAACATATAATAAACCTCGTTCATCCGCATTTCCTTTTTAAATTCGGCTGTTGTCGTGTTCTCGTCAATAACGAGTAATTCGATACCTGCTATTTCTGCATAGTCTTCAAGATATTCTACTGTCAGGTCGTAGGAAAAGCTTGTATGATGCGTACCTCCTGCCAGAATCCAGGCTCCTGCTCCGATTTCGAGGTTTGGGCGCGGAATCCACAAGGCCGACGCCACAGGAAGTTTGGGTAGCGGTTTCGGCTTGATACAGTCTACTTTGTTTACAATCATGCGGAAACGATTGCCCATATCGACGATAGTCGCCGCTACGCCGGGACCTGTTTTGCTTGTGAAAATAAGGCGTGCAGGATCGTTTTTTCCGCCTATACCGAGAGCGAACACATCTATTTTGGGTTTCTTTTCTGCTGCAATCAAAGGACAAACTTCTAACATGTGAGCTTGCAGGATAGAGCTTTTTTCTTCGGCAAAGTTCAACGTGTAATCCTCAAGGAAAGAGCACCCTTTCTTCATTCCCCGGCTCATGAACCACATTGTACGGTACAATGCCGCCGTTTTCCAGTCGCCTTCGGCGCCAAAGCCGTATCCTTCGGCCATTAATCGTTGTGAAGCGAGTCCCGGAATCTGGTCTACGTTTTCCAGATCGTCGAAGTTCGTGGTAAATGCTTTTGCGCCTTTGGCTTTCAGTAATTTGCGTAGCGCTATTTCTATACGCGCCGCTTTTTCTACTTGTCCGCGTTTTTCGCCGCCTGCTTTACATGCCGGAGAAAATTCATACAGACGTTCATATTCTTCCATCATTTTTGCGATTTCAGCCTTTGTCGCTTTCTCCTGCATAGCAACCAGTTCCGCTATCGGACAGTAATCCACATGATAGCCCAGGCGCATTTCCGCTTCGACCTTATCGCCGTCGGTTACCGCCACATTGTTCATCTGGTCTCCCAGACGAATGATAAGCATGTCCCGAGAGTCGGCCCACGCTGCAGCCGCACGCATCCATATGGATATTTTCTCTTGCGCGCCCTTGTCGCTCCAATGGCCAACTACAACCTTGCGAGGTTTACGCATGCGCGCTGTTATATGGCCGAACTCGCGGTCCCCGTGAGCGGATTGGTTCAGGTTCATGAAATCCATATCCATCGTATCCCATGGAATTTCTTTATTAAACTGCGTATGTAGATGCAGTAACGGTTTGCGGAATTCCTGCAGTCCGTGGATCCACATTTTTGCAGGGGAGAATGTGTGCATCCAGGTGATAACGCCAATGCATTTTTCGTCATTATTAGCGCTTTTGAGCGCTTCCGTAACTTCCCCGGAAGAGTTTACGGTTCCTTTGTAAACAATTTTTACAGGGAGATTTCCCAGTTTGTTCAGGCCTTTAACCATTTCGTTCGAGTGGCTGTCTACTGCTTTTACCGCGTCGCCACCATACAGAAGCTGCGCTCCTGTAATAAACCATACTTCAAAATTTTCAAATGCTTTCATAACTTTTTCAATTAACAAGACGCTACGTATTGATGTATATTGACATTATACCCGGCGGATTGTGGATTAATATTAGTCGATTTTATGTATTCGTCGGGTATTATTGTCCGTAATATGCGTTAGGGCCGTGTTTGCGGCTGAAATGTTTTTCAATGAGCAGCGGATTCATTGTCAGATTCGGATTAACTCCGTATGCAATGTAAGCCATCTTGGCAACTTGTTCCATGACAACGGCATTATGTACGGCGTCGCGCGCATCTTTTCCCCATGAGAAAGGGCCGTGGTTTTTAACTAAAACTCCCGGCGTGTGTACAGGATTAAGTCCTTCGAAACGTTTGATGACGACCTTTCCCGTTTCCAGTTCGTAAGCGCCTTTTACTTCTGCTTCCGTCATATCCTCCGTACAAGGGATTGCATCATGAAAATAATCGGCGTGCGTAGTTCCTATATTGGGGATGTCCAGACCGGCCTGCGCCCATGCTGTCGCATAAGTAGAATGGGTATGGACAATGCCTCCCGTTTCGGGGAATGCCTTATATATAGCAATATGCGTAGGGGTATCTGACGATGGCTTATATTTGCCATGGACGATTTTTCCGTCAAGATCAACGATTACCATATCTTCCGCTTTCATGTTATCATAAGATACGCCGCCGGGCTTTATAATAACAAGGCCCGATGAGCGGTCTATGGCGGAAACATTACCCCAGGTGAAAATAACTAATCCATACTTTACTAAATCGAGGTTTGCCTGGAAAACCTCTTTTTTCAATGATTCCAACATATCTTTCCGGTTAGATTTTTTAAATTCTGAATTTCCTTGTTTTTCTGTATACGTCGCTATTCATTCTGTATAGACGGGCGCCGCGTCTGGAGCCTGTTTTGTCAATTTCGTCCGTTTTTTCAATGAATTCCATTTCAGCCACGCGTTTGCGGAAATTCCGCTTATCCATCGCTTCGCCGTAGATCGCTTCATATAAGGTTTGTAGCTGTGTAAGAGTGAACAGTTCCGGTAACAGATTAAAGCCGATAGGCTTATTACTTGCTTTCTGTTTCATCAGGTTACGGGCTTTGTCGACCATTTCCCGATGATCGAAGATCAGCGTCGGAAGCTCGTTTATATCTGCCCAGTATGCATTGTGACTTTGTACAAGTTCTCTATCATAATCGTCAATGTTTATCAGCGCATAGTAGGCGATGGATATAACTCTTTCTCCGGGATCGCGTTCGACCTCGCCGAAAGCGCCGACTTGTTCCATATATACTTTAACCAAGCCGGTCAATTCCCGTAAAACACGTTTTGCCGCATGATCCGTACTTTCATCCTTTTGTACAAATCCCCCCATTAGCGACCATTGCCCTTTTGACGGTTCGAAGTTTCTTTTTAACAGAAGAAGGCTTAATTTTCCATCCTTAAATCCGAAGATGATGCAGTCAATTCCCACATAAAACCTCGGATTTTCATGGTAATAATTACATTTGGGCATCGTTTATTTTTTATTTACCAGAAATAAATGTAAAACGCGACTGTTATACCAAGGATGATACATGTATGTATGATATCCCGGCGATTCCAACCGGCGCGCGTTTCTGCCAGTTGCCCTTTAGTTGCGGCGCCGAAGACGAGGCCTTGTATCTTTTCTTCGGAGGGAGCTTTTGTCAGTAAGCTTACTAAAATGATTACAATGATACAGAACAGGAACATCCAGCCGCAGAAGAACAGCCAATTGACGTCATAGAACAGGTATTTGAATAAGTTATCGCTTGAGGCGACTGCAGAACTGTAATAAACCTTGGCTCCCAGGCGGGTCAGACCGATGGCCATACCGGCAATCAGTCCCCACATGCCCCCTTTGGCGCTTGTCCGTTTCCAGGCTATACCCAACAGGAATGCTGCTGCAATTCCCGGAGCGAGCACGGATTGAACGTCCTGCAGATAAGCGTATAGCACATCGCCCACGCTACGCATAATAGGAATCCATAAGATACCCAGAATAACGATAACCACAGTCGCTATCTGACCAATGACCACCAGTTTCTTTTCTGACGCGGCCGGCTTGAAACGTTTGTAGAAATCGATCGTAAATAACATCGCTGACGAATTGAACAAAGAAGCCAAAGAACTCATCAGTGCGGCCAGAATACCGCATACGACTAATCCTTTCATTCCGGCGGGGAGTAATCTTGCGACTAAGGTAGGGAAAGCGGCGTCCGCGTTCGGAGTCCCATCCCCTGAAAGGGGTAAAAAACTGCCCGTTTTCTGATGGAGAGCAAATGCGATCATTCCCGGTATAAGGAATAAAAATACGGGTAATAATTTCAGGTAAGCTCCGAAAATAGTACCGCGACGAGACTCTTTCTGATTTTTACCGGACAGTACGCGTTGAACAATAAACTGGTCGGTGCACCAATACCAGAATCCGATGATGGCGGAACCAACCAGCGCTCCTAACCACGGGAAATTCGAATCCCTGTTATCGCGAATCAGATTTGTCATTGTATTACCATATTCATTGACTGTGGTAGCGCCGGCAATGCGCATCATTTCGTCCCACCCCCCAAGTTCTTTAAATCCCAGAATAAGAATGATCAGCGAGCCTAACAGCAATATAGGAGTCTGGAGGATAGACGTATAAAGGACCGATTTCATACCGCCGATGATTGTGTAAAGCGCGGTAACTAATACCAGACCAATAGCGGCGATCCAGAAAAAATCGATCCCCCATAGCTCCTTAATTCCAAATACCTGCTGGAAAACCAGTCCGCCGGCATAAACCGTCACCGCAACTTTCGTCAGGACATAACTGATCAGTGAAATGACGGATAATATAGTTCCGGACTGAGGATTGTATCGACGTTCCAGGAACTCCGGCATGGTGTAGACCATGCTTCGCGAATAGAATGGAACAAATACCCAGCCGAGAATAAGTATCATCCATCCCTGAATCTCCCAGTGCGCCATCGCCATTCCGCTGGAAGCTCCGGCTCCGGCCAATCCGATTAAGTGTTCCGAGCCAATGTTCGATGCAAAAATAGATGCGCCAATGGCAATCCATGTTGCATCGCGTCCTCCAAGAAAATAGTCCGCAGAGTCATTCTGCTTCTGTTTCATGACCCATACGATAATCCCGATTAATGCAAGGGAAAATATCACGATGACAATCCAATCTAACGTTTCCACAGTACTTTCTTTTAATGATTAATTTGATTTTTTATTTGAGTGTAAAAATAACACTTAAATAGATTGCGTATACCTGCAATACGTATGTTGTATAACATAAAAAGTGGAAATTTGCAAGATTTATGTTGTATAACATATAATTTCAGGTTTTTGTATTGTGTTTATTCGCCGTCAGGTAAAAACAAACCGGGTTGCCGTCATCAAAAACAGCAACCCGGTTCTGTATTATAAGAAATACTTTAAGCTAATTTACGTGCTCCGTCGCTTATTACGACGTCGTAAACTTTCGGATATTTACCAAACTTATCTTTATATCCTTCTTTTGCTTTTTGGATGAAAGAGTCGTAAAGTTCATCTTTTACGAGATTTATCGTACATCCTCCGAAGCCGCCTCCCATCACGCGGGATCCGGTAACGCCGCATTCTTTTGCAACATCATTCAGATAGTCTAATTCGACGCAGCTGACTTCGTAAAGTTTACTCATTCCGTAATGTGTTTCATACATTTTTTGTCCTACGGTTTCGTAGTCGTTCGCTTTAAGGGCTTCGCAAACGTCGAGCACGCGCCGTATTTCTTCAATAACATATGCCGCGCGCATATAATCTTCGGCGTTTACTTTGTCTTTGACCGATTGAAGCTGTTCTATTGTAGCGTCGCGTAAAAATTCGACGCCGATCGTTTTGGCTACTGTTTCGCATGATTGACGGCGTTTGTTATAGGCCGATGACGCCAGTTCGTGTTTGACTAACGTATCAAGTAACACTAATTTGTGTCCTTTCGGATCAAAAGGGTAGTATTCGTATTCCAAAGAACGGCAGTCAAGGCGGATCAGACTTCCTTTTTTTCCGAAAATAGAAGCAAACTGGTCCATAATACCGCACATTACGCCGCAATAGTTGTGTTCTGTCGCTTGTCCTGTTTTTGCCAGTTCGAATTTGTCTATGCCAAGATTGAACATGTCGTTTAGCGCAAAAGCATAGACGCTTTCAAGGGCGGCGGATGAAGACATTCCGGCGCCCAGAGGAACATCGCCGGCAAAAGCCGTATTGAAACCTGCGATTTTGCCTCCTCGTTTAATTATTTCCCGACATACGCCAAAAATATATCTGGCCCAGCTGGTACGCGGCGCGTTTTCTTCGTTAAGACCGAATTCCACATAGTCTTTCAGGTCGATAGAGTATGCGCGAACCTTATCTGTGCCATTTGTTTTTATTTCGGCAATCATACCTTTGTCTATTGCGCCGGGAAAAACGAATCCTCCGTTGTAATCCGTATGCTCTCCAATCAGGTTAATACGTCCCGGAGATGCATATACAGACCCGATACTTCCATCAAAATGCTTGATGAAACGACTTCTTACATGTTCTATATCCATGATTTAATGTTGTTATAAGTTGATATTTAATTAATCTACGAGGATATCCTTGTTGACATTTTTGCTTCCGATCAAAGCATAGTACAACATATATGCCATACCGGCTACCGGAACAAGATAGGAGATCATATATGTCGACATATCGGCTACCCAGTTCTGGACTAACGGAAGAATACCTCCGCCAACCACCATCATCATGAAGATTCCGGAACCTGCAGCCGTATACTTCCCTAATCCTTCAGTGGCAAGGTTAAAGATCCCGCCCCACATGATGGATGTGCATAAGCCGCAAAGGACGAGCAATAACGCGCTTAGGGGAACTTGTTCCAATGCAAATCCGGAGCCGGTAAATACAGGCATGAAAGATTTGAGCGTTACGGGAGATATCATGGCGCCTGCGATCAAGAGGATTCCTAATGTAGAAGCAAACGTCAACATCGTTTTGCTGGATACTTTCGCTCCAATCATACTGCCTAAGAATCGACCGATAAGCATCATAAACCAATATGTTCCCGTCACGAATCCGGCAACCGTTGCGCCTACGTTTCCGGCATTGGCATTTTCAAGGAAGAAGTTAAGCGTTCCCGGTATGCCTACCTCTACGCCTACATAGATAAAAATGGCGATGCTGCCTAATACGAAGTGGCGGAAAGCCCATGGGCTTCTTTCATAAACGATCCTGGTTTTCTTTTTATCCGCGTCGGGATCCGCGATAGGTACCATAGACAGGATAATAAACGCTACCGCAAATACGGCCATCGCAATGAATAATACCATGTTTACGTCGGTGATTGCCGTATCTTTGGTTACTTCGCCGATTAACGCGCCTACAAACATCGGCGTCAATGTGCCGGTTAACGAGTTGCAGGTGCCTCCGATCTGGATCAGCTGGTTCCCTTTGTTTCCGCCGCCTCCGAGCAGGTTCAACATCGGGTTTACAACGGTGTTAAGCATACAAACGGAAAATCCGGCAATGAATGCGCCCAGCAGGTAAACATAGAAATTGGCGGGAAGACCGAACATCTGTGCGCCGACGCCCGCAATGCCCGACAGGTATTGCGTGAAAACGCCCAGCAACCCGACGGCAATCGCAAGTAATGCAGTCTTTTTATAACCGATCTTAGTCAACAGCTTACCGGCCGGAATCCCCATAAACAGATAGGCTAAGAAGTTCATCATGTTACCCATCATCCCTAAAAAGTTGGATCCTTCGATGCCCGGTTGATTTTTCCAGATAACGCCGATCGGCGCCGCAAGGTTTGTTACGAAAGAAATCATTGCAAATAGGAACATCATCGTAATAATGGCTATTATGCTTCCATTTTGTTTGTTCTGTGTCATAGCTGAAAAATTTTACTTGTTAATATTTTGTGTTTTTATTCTACGGAAAATTTATAGACCGTCCGACTCTCAAAAATTTCTCCGGGATGAAGCGTTGTCGACGGATATTCCGGTTTGTTCGGACTGTCCGGAAAGTGTTGCGTTTCAAGGCAAAGCGCAGAGCGCATAGGATATCTTTGCCCGTTTTTACCTTCATGATTGCCGCTCATCCAGTTTCCGGTATATAATTGTACGCCGGGCTCTGTTGTAAAAGTATCCATGACAATGCCGGTTTTGGGGGATATACAACGCGCGCAGAACGATAGCTCGTTTTCTTTTTTATTCAGTATATAAGTGTGATCGTATCCTTTCCCGAATTTGAGTTGTTCAAAATCATCATTGATCCGTTCATTAACTTCGTGCGGAGTGCGAAAGTCCATTGGAGTACCCTCGACTTTCTCTTTCGGGCCGAAAGGAATGGCCGTATCGTCGGTCGGCAGGTAGTAATCCGCATTAATAGTCAGCAGATGGTCTCCAATAGATGGATCGCCCGCCCCCGAAAGATTAAAATACGAATGATTTGTCAGATTTAATACCGTTGTTTTGTCTGTAATGGCATGATAAGTAATTACAACTTCATTATCGTCTGTCAGGCGGTATGTAATGGTCGTATCCAACTTGCCGGGGAAGCCTTCTTCTCCGTTCGCAGAAGCGTATTTTAGCTCGACTGTTTGTTCGTCGATCTGCTTCATCTCCCATACGACGGCATTAAATCCTTTTATTCCGCCGTGCAAACTGTTGGGCCCGTTATTTATAGCCAGCTTGTCGTATAAAACTCCCTCAAGCGTGAAGCGGCCTTTTGCAATGCGGTTACCGTAACGTCCGCAGACGGCTCCGAAGTAAGGTTCTTCCGACGTTTGATAATCTTCGATAGAGGCATGTCCGGTTACGACGTCCGTCATTTTTCCATTCTTGTCGGGAATCATGACAGACACAATCTTAGCGCCGTAATTCAACAGGGTCAACTCAGAACCTGCTTTGTTTGTCAGTACGCAAAGCCATGTTTCTTTTCCGTCTACCGTTTTCTGAAAATTTGCAATATGCAGGCCGGAAAGCGTTTGTTCGTTCTTCATAAATCATATTTTATATTTGAGCGTAAAATTACTGCTATTATTCAAATGAAGTAATAATAAAAAAGATGTTCTTAAACATGTTTTGAGGTGAAACCCGTGTAATTTTCTGACAATAAGAGGCGATCGTATACAATATTTTTTTAAATTTGCAGTTCTTTTTGATATTTTATATTTCACAGCGTAAAGAATGGAGAATATAGCGTGGGAAGACGATACTTATGTATTTGGTATTTTGTGATGATGGCCTTGTCAGGCAGGCAGGGTTCTTATGCCCAACTGGCGGATAAATTGTATGCTTCCGATTGTCGGATAGATACTCTTCGCAAGGGGCAGTTGTTGGTAGAGGTCGATCATATATCCTTTTTTAAAAATAACGAATTTAGTTCGACTGTTCAGAAAGGGTATACGCTGCCGGGATTCCGGTTACAACTGAAGGCCGGTTATTATCCGCTTTCCTGTATAAAGCTGGAAGCGGGCGCTTACTCTGTGTGGTTTTGGGGGACTACGCTATATCCGGCATTTGCCTATAAGGAGATTTCGAAGTGGAATGGTCGGGACTATGCCCATAATGTCCATGTATTACCTTATTTTCGCGCTCATTTGTCATTGTCGGATCATGCCTGCATTATTATGGGCGATATTTATGACGGTTCGAGTCATCGTTTGATCGAGCCGCTGTACAATCCTGAACTTAATCTGACGTCAGACCCGGAGACCGGTTTGCAATTATTATATAAAACAAAATGGCTTGATTTGGACTTATGGGTAGACTGGATGACGTATATTTATAAGTTGGATACGCATCAGGAAGCTTTTGTTTCGGGAGGCGCCGTTCGTTTTAAGGTAAATCCTCCGGAATCCCGTATGCATGTATACATTCCGGTACAGGGGCTTGCACTGCACAGAGGAGGCGAGATCGACGCGACGGACGAAAACGTGCAGACTATTATGAATGGGGCTTTGGGAGCAGGTTTGAGATGGAACGCGGATGGTTGCGTATTGAAATATATAAATGCCGAATTTGATATGGCCGGATATATCTTTCCGAAAGGACGAACTTTTCAGCTGGAACGCGGAAAGGGATATTATACAAAGGCCGCCGTGCAGTTGAATGATTTTAATATAAGTACTTCGTATTGGTCATGTAATGATTTTGTGCCTATTTTCGGAAGCCCTTTTTATGGTTCCGTATCGACAAAGGAAACCGGAATAATGTATGAAAAACCGAAGATGCTTTATCTGGGGGCGGATTACGTCCGGACTTTCGGAAAAGGTTTTACTTTCGGCATTAATGCGGAGATGTATTATTATTTATCCGGTAAAAGGTATTCGTCGGCAACCGGACTTTATCAATCGCCGGCATTCGGCAATAATACTAACTTTTCTATAGGCGTATACTTGCGTATGAGTCCTTCGTTTCTGATCAAGCAGTATTAAGTATTTGACTTCATGTTTTGTTTAGCCTGCGAAGATATACGTCAAGATCGTCATTATTGTCTAATCCGAATTTTTTCTTGAGGCGATAACGAACCATATGGACCGAGGATTGTTCAATAGAGAAGCATTCCGAAACGTCTCCTATTTCCATGCCGATGGCAAAACAGATACAATATTTGATATACGGGACAGAAAGGTTTCCGTTGTATGAACTCTTGAGAGCCGAAATATATTGTCCGTCAATATGGTTAAGCGATTCGATATAATCTTTATTTTTCGATAGCTTTTTGTTTATTAATTTGCTTATATCTTCTATAATAACAAGATTTAGAGGAGCTTCATCTTTGATTTGTTCCTGTTTATTGTCATTGTTACGTTCATATTCATTAATTTTTTGCGTATATGCTTCTATTTGCTTGTCCAGATCCTTTTTGTCTTTTAATAATTGTTCCATTGCCTTGTTTTTGCCTTCAAGTTCCATTTCTTTCAGACGATAATCCGACAATACTTCGTATTTTTCCAACTGGGCTTTGACTGCCTGTTCTTCTTTTATTTTCAGATTAAGTTCCGCCTCTTCCTTTTCGGTTCTTATCAGCGCAGAACGGCGTTTCACGCTTTTTTTCACAGTATAAAACCATAAGGATAATAAAACCATGGTTGCAACGAGTAATATGGCGACAATGATTAACATTGTTGTCGATTTTAACTGGTTGGCATTTATAACTCTTAATTGCTCAATTTTTCTTTCTTCTTTTTCGGTATTGTATAAATATTCAAGTTCGCTGGATTCTATGTTATGCATCTTAAACTTCAGGTTATTCTTTTTCCTGTTATGCTCCCACGCGTTCCTGTAATTTCCGGTCGCATATAATATTCTACTATGGAGATCCGCATAAGCGGCTTCGTCTGAATAGAACGTTTCCGGAGGGTACATCGTTTCTCCTTCATCGATTTGTACGGATAAATAATTTTCTGCTTCAATGATTAATTTTTCCGCTTCATTATATTTTTTCTGCTCAAAGAGAAAGATGGCTTCGGTATATTTTATACGGCTCATGATGTAGGAGTCGTCCGTGTATCCGATTGATTTTGCCTTTTCGATACATTCGTTAATATAGTTCCAGTCTGGTTTTGTTCTAAGGGAACAATATTCTGCGATAAGCAGATAGGATTGCAATATGTCATAATCCAGCCCTTCCGATAGAACGTCTTTATTTGAATAAAATAGTCCGATGCGTTTCGTCTCATAGAAAATAGCGGAATCAAGCATGTTCTCCTGTTTTGTCGCGTTGAAATAGACGCTATATAAATCGGATTTCATGGCGCTGAGGGAAAAGTCTATAAAAGAAGAATATTCTTTTTGTAATATATGCTCTACTTTTTCGATGAGTCTTTTCGCCAGTGTCGTATCAGGCTGATTGGCCGTATATATTGCTATATCGTATAATATGTAACTCAAATATTGGATATCCTGATTGGTCCGGCTATAATAATCGATCGCTTTTTCAAATTGTTTATATCCTTCTTTTCTTCCGTATGGAGCATTAATAGCCTGTGTTCCTTTGGTGTAATGATATTCGGCCAAAGCCGAAGAATTGGTAGCATTTTCGGCATAGATATCGGCCGAGTCTATGTACAGGCTGAACAAATCTTCATTGTTCCATTCATTGTTGAGGTTTGCAAGGTATATGTATTCATATAAAAGCCCGTTAACATCTTTTTTTCTTTTGCTTTCAGCTAATAAGGCGTTTATTACTGCCGTTTGTTTTTTACGTTGCGAGTCTCTTTTGTAATTACACCTGTAAAAAACGCTTATTTTTTCTTTATATGGTATCCGGGAATCATTTACGATATCATATAAAGAATCAAGCGTCATTCTTTCGCTGTTCAGATAAACGATATTGGCGTCTTCCCGGGCGTAGACGATTGAAGAAACGGTTTGTATTATAGTATATATAATTGTATAAAGGATTTTTCTTCTCATTTATAAACCTTTATTTAACGGCGCAAAAATAAAAAAAAATATGAAAACGAGCAAATTATAGAATTTAATAAGTTGAAAAATATGAATATAATAATTATTGATCAAAAAATCCGCAAGCGATTTTCTTTGTTGCAACAACATGAATTTTGCGGATTTAAGGTAGAAGATAAACATTGTCTTTGATTGTTTTTATACGGCTTTCGCTGAATGCTTACGTTTTTTCAGACCGCCGGTCGCAATTTGTCCGGATTGCGAATGTCCCATAGTGGGACGGTCTGATTTCCGGTGAAATCCGCAATGCGTTCCTAAGAAGAAGCGGTCTGAAACAGAACGGGACTTTGTGTCCGGCCTGTTTTACAAGCCAACACAAAATCCCGCTAATACACAAATTCTATCCGGTCAAAAACGTTATGGGACGTATGTGAAACGGAGCGTTCTGATGTTATGAGCGCCGTGTACGAAATAATATTTGATTTTATGCGTACCTTCGCTCATATTTAATAGCGCAGGTACGGCGTCCCATCCGAAGGCGCTCCATCCGCCGGTATTGGAAGCCGGCACGACGCCTGTTCGGTCGGCGCCGTCTACTTCGATCCTGAAACTTCCGTCCGAATTGGGGCTGGCCTGCTCGACCTCCACGCTGTACCGGCCGCCGGTTCTTACGTCTACCGTATATTGCAGCCATTCGCCGTCGGAAGTCCATCCGATATTCGGATTTGCCGCATTTTCCATATCCACGGCGCCGCCGGCGTTGTCGCCGTTGTTGGCGCGATACGTCAGGCCGCCGCTGTTTCCCGTATCGGCGTCGTGGAAGGCATATCCATCGCCTCCGAGGTCGAAGTTAACCATCGGAAGGACGCAGGGCGTTTCGGACGACAGGATGTGCGGGCCTTTGAACGGGCGGGTAAAAGCGACCGATACGCGTACGGTTTCCGAGAAGCTGCCGCAGCGGCAGGCGACGACCGCTTCGCCTTCGGATATGCCGGTAATGTCGCCGACGGAATTTACCGTTGCCACGTCGATGTTATCGGTCGACCAGAGGAAGGCGCCGCCGTCGTTGGCATTTTCGGGGATTCTCACGGCGACAACAGAGCGCTTCGCGCCGGGCGTCAGTTCGACGGAACGGATATTCAGCGACAGGCCGGTCATCGCGATCCGGTTGACGACCGTCACAGGGACGCTTGTGCGTACGGTCCCGTCGGCGACGGCGATATTCGTCGTGCCGGGACCTGTGGCCGTGACGAATCCCGATGACGATACGGTCGCCACCTCGCTGTCTTCGCACGTCCATGTATAGGTCGATCCGGTCGGGCTGGCCTGGAGTTGGATCGTTTCGCCCGCAAACAGTTTCAGCGTCATGTGGTCGACGTAGATCGACGGCGTCGCGTCTGTTCTTTCATATTCGTTGCAGTTTGCCGTCAACAGGGCGCTTGACACGAGGACAACGAATCTTAAAACCATTGATTTCATATTTTTCTTCATCTCCTTGTTCTTTTAACATTTACCATTCATAATCGTCCAGGTTTTTGTTGAACTCAAGACGCAATTCTTCTTTCATCACCTTTTCCGTTCCATTGAAGTTATATCTGTAATGCAACAGGAAGGTTTTGTAAGTCTTAAATCCGTCGTTTTCCACGAAAAAAATGTTCGGGAAATCGGGGTCTCCGTCGATTTGGCTCACGTCCAGATTGGCGTAAGGCCTGATTTTTACCGTGTAATCGGGATTGATCTCCAGCACGACGGCGCCTTTGCGGAGCGTCGTAATTTTCGATTCGTACAGTTCGTTTCCGGCCATGATTCGCACTTCGTTCGCGCTGATGGGCGCCATGGGTTTCGTGCCCGGCGCTTCGATTTCGGAGGCGCCTAACTGCAGTCGCCCCCGCATGTTGTAATTGGTCGAACCGTCTCCCACGGCCCAGCGGTTTCGCGTACGAACGCGGTAGAGCACGTAACTCTTTTCGGGATTCACCTCGTAGGTATCGAAAGAAACCACCTTGAGCGCAATGAAATAGGCCGAATCGGGCGACAGTCCCTGCGGCCGGATCCGGACGGGGATGCTCGCGGCGATCTGGCCGGCAGGGATGACTAACGAGAGCGTTTCGATGTCGTACCGCTCGGACGGCATCCGGGGATGATAGCTGGAAACGTCTACATCGAACGACGCCACATTAAAGTCTTCGATCAGAGACAGGTCCTCTTCCAGTTGAATCCGGACGTCGCGGACGGTCGGGTTCGTCCCGCCCATCGACGCCGAGATGTATCCGGTCGATTCGTATTCTTCCAGGTCGTGCAGTTTGCGCGACACGTTGTCGCTTTCGCTCACCAGCGCGAATACGTTTTTGTATTGTTCTTTTTCAAACACCTCGTCGCGCTTGCAGGCCGACAGGCACAGGATTGCACAGGCGAATAAATAATGGATCCTATTATATTTCATGAGTACATTTTTTATTTTTTAACATTAAGGTAACATAGAACTCACAGCATGTTCATAACTCTTTGGCGCAAGCCTTTTTTTAACGCTTCGCTAAAAGACCGTTGGTTGCATGTTCGTTTCATGTCTTTCCGTTTTTATCAATTAAACATAAATCAATATTCCCATCCGGGATTCTGGTCGAGCGACGGCATACGGCGTACTTCTTCGAGCGGTATCGGCAGGAAAGCCAGTTTCCGGTTGACGATTCGCGATCCTGTGCGCGAAGTGTTCGGGATCACGCGGCGATAGAATCCGTCCTTGTTGGCGTCGAGATTCATTCCCATCATGGGTTCGTTTTCCACCTCTTCGTAGATTCCCCAGCGGCGGACGTCGAAATAGCGGCTGTTTTCAAACAGCAGTTCGACCATGCGTTCTTTCACGATCTGCCGTTGTATCTCGTCGGGATCGGCCAGTTGAGCCTGCGACAGTCCCGGCAGGCCTGCGCGGTGGCGGACCGGATTAAAGGCGTTTTTGATTTCTTCCGTATTTCTTTCGAGTTCATATTCCGTTTCGCCGAGTCTGACCGTATGCCTGCCCGTCAGGCGATTGAGCGCTTCGGCGTACATCAGCAGGATGTCGGCATAACGAACCATCGCATACGCCTTATCCATCCTGCGGGCATTGTCCATCGTCCATGCGTCGGTCGGGTGGATAAATTTTTTGATCACATAGCCCGTCGGGGGATAGTTGAGCGGGTCGGTCGAACTGACCTTCCCGTTGTTGCCGTCGTAGTGATAGGTGATGCGCTGGTTATAATAACCGGACGAGGTGCAGGACGACATCGTCCAGAAACATTCGCTGAAGCCGATCGACGCATAGAAGCGCATCTCGCGGTTTACATACATGTTGAATACCTGCGTCAACAGACGGTATCCGGAAAAGGTGCGTTCGCTGCTCGTGAAGCCTTCTTCCGAATACGGATATTTTTCGCTTGAATTGTTGATGCTGCGTCCGTCGACCATGGAATAGGCGTCTACTATTTTTTGAGGGACCGACATGCCGTTCCATCCTCCCGCCGTATTGGGGAACGACATCTGGGTATTCGCCCTCAGGGTCGGACTGTTCCGTCCCCATACATATTCCGGGTTGGTCGGGATGATGGCTTCGCCGGTGAAGATTTCCGAATAGGACTTGAAGTGGTCGATTCCTGCCGCGCCGCCTTCGTCCCAGGGTTTGTAATAGTCCGGATCGCCCGTGGCTTCGGACACGTCCACGCCTTCCGGCATATCGGGCGTTTCGCGGTCGGTCGGCGTCGTATAAAGCCGGTATGCGCCCATATCGATCACCCGTTTCGCCGCGGCCGCCGCCAGCGCCCAACGTTGTTCGTCGTACGTCTGCGCGATATAATGAGCGCCGTCGCTTTTGCGCGTCCATCGCCCGAAATAGCTCCGGCCGGCCGCGCCTCCGTTAAACAGGGGACTGGCATGATACAGACGCAGGCGGGCGATCAGTCCGTAGGCCGCTCCTTTCGTCGGCCGGCCGAACTCCATCAGCGGGAGGGAGAGCGGAAGAAGCACGGAGGCTTCTTCCAGCTCGTTGCAGATGTATTCCACCGCTTCGTCGTACGTGTTCCGTTCGCGATCGTAAAAGTCGAGGTCCTCGTTCGAGGCGACTATTTCGTCGGCCAGCAGAATGGGCGGACCGAAATTCAGCAACAGGTTATAATAGGCGTAAGCCCGGATAAAGCGCGTGTTGCCCAGTATTTCTATCCGGTCTTCCAGCGTCAGATCGTAGGCTTCGTCCATACGGGCAAAAATCGTGTTGCATTTGCGGATCACCCTGTACCAGTTGTACCATTGCGTTCCGAAAGAGTAGGTATTGCCGGCCGTAATCTCGCCGAGGACAAAACGCATCCCGTTATATCCATGCTGCGTGCCGTATACCGTAAACGCTTCGTCGGCGGCCAGCGGACCGGGCGTATAGGAGTTCTGCTGGAGGGAGCCTTCGTCGGTAAACAGCGTCGCCGTATTCCACATATAAGCGCGGACGTACCGCGCCCGGCTGAATACGCTGTCGAGTTTCAACTCGTCGCTGAAATAATTATCCACATTCAGATAATCCCTGCAACCGGTCATGAATAATATCGGAAACAATAACGGCAACAGGGCCGTCCATCCGATTCTATTTACTGTTTCTTTCATCTTATTGTATTTTAATGATTCGTTACATGTTGATATATACTTGCAGGGCATACGTAGTCGGGATCGGATAGATCACGCCGTTATACCTTGCCTGTTCGGGGTCGAACAGTTTCACTTTATCCCACACATACAGGTTGTTCCCGACTAATTGAAGGTCGATCGACGAGACGCCTATTTTCCGGAAGAGGTTGTGGCGCAGATTGTAATTGAGCGTTATTTCCTGCAGGCGCAGATAGCGGCAATCTCCTTTCCAGAAAGTGGATAATTGGGAGTTGTTGCTGTTATAGCCGTACTGCATACGCGGGAAACGGGCATTCGGATTTTCTGCAAGAGACGGGTCTATTCCCTGTTCGAGGGCGTATTCCATCGGTATCCAACGGTTTTCCGGGTCTTTGACGATCGACAGGACGTTGCCGGTCACGCCGTTGTAGAAAGGCACATAACCGTGTCCGTTGCCATAGCCTACGTGGAAATAGTCTGTTTTACCCGTGCCTTTGAACAGGATTCCTACCGTGAAATCCTTATACCGAAATTCGCCGCCGAATCCGTACATCAGGAGCGGCGTCGGGCTATAAGACAGCGGGACCTTGTCGTCGTCGTTGATCTGGCCGTCGCCGTTCACATCGCGGTATTTGATGTCGCCCGGCATGACCGTTCCGTATGTTTGGATCGGGCTGGTTTCGACGTCTTTCCTGTCCTTGAACAGGCCGACGGCGATCAGGCCGCGGACGATGCCGTACGGATAACCGGCCACTTCCTGATAGGGATAGCGGGGATTCGCCTCTTCCCAGTTTTTGACGTTGTTGCGCGCGTATGAATAATTTCCGCGAACCGTAAAGCTCATCTTGTCGTTTATAGGGTGGGTGAAACTGACGTTACCGTCGGATCCGTAGTTTTCCATTTTCCCGATATTCCCGAAAGGCATGGTCGTCAGGCCGACATATCCGGGTATCTGCACGCGCTGCTGGAAGATACCGTCGCGGATATTCTTGAAGACGTCTACCGTGAACTGAAGGTTTTCGTCGAACAGGCGGGCGTCTATTCCAAGGTTCGACTGAATGGAGTTCTCCCATATCAGGTTGTTTGCGCCGACGATACTCTCCGACACGCCTTCTGTTCCGGCTGATCCCCAGGGACTGACGTTGCTTACGTTCACCATCGTCAGATAAGGGAAACGGCGATTCGTAATGCGGTCGTTACCGACGATTCCATGCGAAGCCCTGATTTTGAAGAACGACAGCCAGGACGCTTTGTCCTGTATCCATTCGTAGGAAGTCGGAATCCAGCCCAGGGCGATGGACGGGAAGAAGCCGTACTGTTTGCCGGGCTGGAAGTTCTCGCTTCCCGTATAACCGAAATTGAAGTCCACCATATACGTATCCCGGAAACCGTATGTAAAGCGGCTTGATACGCCCTGATACCTTACCGGAATAGCGCTTAAGTTGGAGTTGGATTCGCTCGAATATTTATGGTCGCTGATGTAATAATAAATCAGCCCCGATACGCGGTGGTCTTGAGCGAACAGTTTGTCGTAATTGAGGGTACTTTCCATGTGATATTTGCGGTACTGGTCGCTACTTCTTCCATAACTTGCAGGATTTGACGTCACCCGCTGTATCGTAATCAATTTGCCATACTGATCCCTTCCGACGGCCTCGTACATATCGGGCATGATCAGGCGTTGTTCACGGAACCAGCTGGTGATGTCATAAGCGCCCTGCATCCGGAACTTCAGTCCGTCGAGCAACATCGAAAAATCCTGGTTGAGCGCGAGCGTAAATTTACCCTTGAACTCCTGGTCCGAACGCGTTCCCAGACGGTTGATCATCACATACGGCGAGATCAGGTTATCTCCTCCGCTCATGGCGGGCAGCTGTCCGTTGGAATAGACGACCGGCAGGCGTAAAGGCGTAATGTTCGTCTGCGCATACCAGAGATAATCGGTACTGGCTACCCCGGGATTGTTGGAGATCGAAAGAAACCCGTCCGTACCGAAAAAAATATCCGTTGTCGGGGATAACTGCAGATCAATATTCGCCCGGTAGGTATAGGTGTTATATCCTACGTTGGAGGCATAAGGACTGTTTTTCTCCACTTTATAGGCTGCCGTTTCATTGCTTCCGCCCAGCGAGATGAAATACTTCGCCGCCGTGGCGCCTCCGCGGGCGCTTAGGTAAAAGCTCTTCCGGAAGAAGTTCCGGTTCAGTATTTCATCCTGCCAGCTTACGTCGGGATAAATATCCCGGTCCGTCCCGTCCTGAATAATATCCAGTTCCCGGACGCTGTAAATCGGAGATTCGTTGCGCAATACCGCCGCCTCGTTTGCCAGAAGGGCATAATCGTACGCCCGCAGGTATTCGGGGACGCGTACCAGATGCGAAAGCGTATAATTGACGCGTCCGGTGATCGTCAGTTTGCCTTCCGTCCCTTTCTTGGTGGCGACCAGCACGACGCCGTTCGCGCCCCTCACTCCGTATACCGCCGTAGCCGAAGCGTCTTTCAGGATGGAGAAGCTCTCGATGTCGGCCGGATCAAGGCTGTTCAGGTCGCCCTCCAGACCATCGACAAGCACCAGCGCGCCGCTGTTGTAGCCGAAAGTGCCGATCCCCCGGATCCAGAAATCCGCGATGTTCTTGCCCGGCTCGCCGCTTGTCTGCATGGAGATAATGCCCGCTACGCGCCCGCCCAGCAGGTTCTGTACCGATGTGACGGGCGTCTGCAGGTCCGCGACGTCGACGCTTGTGATCGCGGCTACGGTCGATATCTTGCGCTGTGTTCCCAGCGCCGTGACCATTACTTCATCCAGCTCTACCGCAGATTTCGTAAAGCGTATTTCCAGATCGCTTTTTGCTTCGGTGGCTAAATATTCCTCATTTTCGTATCCTATGTAAGAGAATACCAGCACATCGCCCCGCGATACCCGGATACTGAATTTACCGTCCGCATCGCTTGACGTTCCGATCGTGATCTTGTTTTTAATGTATATGGAAACGCTCGGCAGCGTCTCGCCCGTTTCGTCGTATACGGTTCCCTCTATCCGGAACGCGCCTTGCTGAGCAAAGGCCTGTTTGCAGAAAAAAACCGTACAGACGGCGATTATAAATATGATTCGTTTCATTCGAAATTGATTTTAAGTTTACTGTTAATTGATGGATAATTTTCTTACCCGGTTATTCCCGTTATCCGCCACATAGACCGTCCCGTCCTGAGCGATGCCGATGCCGCGCGGATACCTGAAGAGGGCTTCTTCCCTTCCGCCGTCTTTCCAGCCGGCCGTACCCGGTATACCCAACACAGTTTCGACCATCAGTTCGGGCGTAATCCTGCGGATGCAATGATTACCATAGTCGGCCACATACATATTCCCGTCGCCGTCGCAGAAGATTTGCGACGGTTGGCGGAACTGGGCGGCATCAATCGGGCCGTCGCGATGTCCGCCGCTGGCGATAGGAGCCGTCAGCCGTTTGATGGTACTCGTCGGGGCCGGATCGTTGAGGTCTAAAGTGAAAATGCTGTTGGCATACCCTTCTCCGCCGTTGCTCCACATCGAAATGAAAAGAATACCCGGATATTGCGGATTAAAGGTCATTCCGTAACTGTCGCCCTGCGGAGTGGTGGCGACAACGTCCATATCGAAAGTCTGCGGATTGATTTTTACTACCTGTCCGTAGTAATACCGGGTGTAGACATATCCGTCGTCGGGATTCACCACCATGCAGTGCTTGTATCCGTTCGCCGGACGCGGAACGTTTTCCGGCCAGCGCGCTTCCCGGATTCTCGGCGCCCACAGTTCCCGCGGGTCAAGCGAATAATAGGATCCTACCGTGGTTTCGGTCGCAATAGTGATAGCGCCCGTTTCGGGGTCTGCCGCCGGAATATTTGCGGTAACACCCTTGGCGATTGAAACAAGTTCGTTATTTTTCTCATCAATCCGGCAGATGTTACGAGTGTTCGTAGCGTCAGTACTAATATCTCGGGTCGTAACAAAAATATTATTATCTTTATCCACGCAGATATAACGCGGCGCAAACTGGCAGTTCGACAAATCGCCGTCGCGGTAGTCGGTTCCGTTTCCATTGCCGGCGATGGTCGTCACGGTAATCGAAGCAAAATAATAGAACGGGTCGGGATAAACCAACGAATCCTTATCCGCCACGACGACCGAGATCGTACAGGTATCGCCCGGCAAACGCGGCGCCTGCACGTACATGCGCTTCCCGGTGGAACCGATAACCGCCGCCGGACGATGGTTGAAATAGACTCTGACGTTTTCGACGTCGGTAGGCAGATTTTCTCCAAGCAGCATCACTTTTTCCTGAAATACGCCCGAGTCGGGATAAAAAGAGAGCAGCGTAGTCGGCTTGGAGGGATCATACGCATAAAACGGATCATCGCTCCCGCTCTTATCATTACAGGAAAAGAACATTCCTGCACAAGCGATCATACAAAATAGAAGATAATTTTTCATAGTCATATTTTAAAAATTTTATAAATTATAGATTCCATAGATTAACAACAAACGCCGACATCTTTTATGCGACGACGTATTTCTGTTCATGCGTATGATGAGCGCATCAAATATATTGGTTATTCCAAAAACGCGCCAAATTTTTTTATATGTTTTACAACAGATTATTCAAAAATATTCTGAATCTGAATTTCATTTGGCATTGCTAAATAAGTATAGATATTGAGCATTTTCTATGATATAACTAACTGGTAATCAATATAGCATTTGACTAAAATATATACATAATCAGCAATGCCCACAAAAGAAATGTCAGATTGTTCTAAAAATTTATGCCGTACAAGATGTTCACATACCCAGGCCAAACCGGTGATACCTATACAATAAGTATGATAGGAGTAACCGGCATCTATCATATCTATTGCTTTCTTCAGAGCGAATATTCCGTAATAGGCATATTTTGCAATACCTGTAAATCGTGAATAATAAAACATAAAAAGCGCCAATCCTGAAATTCCGGACAACACTCCAGGAGTATTATATCTATTTATCGACTTACTCAAAATACCGGCTATTTCTTCTAATTTAACTTGTAACCCGCATTTTAATTGTGTATCCATTTGATTACCTTATTACCTTATTTTCCTTTTCCAGATATTCGATTGCCGCTTCCAATATCTCGTCTTTTCCTATTTTGATGGATTCCATTGTAGGATAAACTTCGATGTCGGGAATGATACCTGTACGTTGTGTTTCGCTCCTGTCGGGATTATATGTCCCAAGTCCTGAAAACATGGCAAATTTATTATTCGGGAGCGGTATCCTTACAACGTTTCCATTAGCCCCTGCCGTCGGGCGGCCTATCAGTGTTGCGTCTCCGGCTGTTCGGTACATCACCGTTGCCGTTTCGGCAGCGCTAGCGGTACATTCATTCGTTAGCACAACAAATTTTCCCTTATACTTGGGATGGTATAAACGAATCGGATATTTATTTGGAGTAAATCCGTATGCATCGCTGCTTGCCCAGAAAAAAGCGCCGGGATGCGTATGATCTGCAGATGTAAATTGAAGATAAGGTATTCTGTCTTCGTCCGTAAAGTATCCTATAATATCATCAAAGAAAAAGTTTGTAGCCTTAGGATAATTGCGTAAATCAAAGATAATGCCTTTGGTATCCGAAAATGCCTCAAACATGGATTTGACTTGTTCTCTTTTGAAAATGTCCAAATCAACATATCCAATATCATCATTTATCTTTCTATAAGGAACTCTGTCTTCATTTTCAAGTACGGGAGGTTCAAGATGAAGATTTATTTGCCGGCTATTCCTCGAAATTACAATACTTTTGCCATAATAATATAGCATACCCCCGATATACATGTTAATTAAGTAATCTTTACTTAGTTGATTTGAAGCGGATGTAATACAGGACATACTATCCCTCACCTGACGGATGTCCCGTCCGTCAACACTAAGGATAATATCACCTTTTTCCAAACCGCCGCAAGCTTTCCGTACGACAGTCTTGTTATCAACTGTTTCAAGAATCCCGATTATATATTTATCATACGATCCGGTATTGACGCCGCCATGTCCGTCATCAATTTTAGCTGCCAGTTTCTTCATGGCAACGTCCAATGAAATATCACCGGTAGCCTCCATAAATAAAGGTAATAGCTGAGTAAGCGTTTTATCCCATGATTGTGTCATTTTGTATTTATATGGAAAGAAATAGTAAATGACATTCCAGTATCGAAACATCGTCAGCAAACTATTGTCTCTTACGGACTGTGTTTTTTCGTTTGAACACACAAAAAACCTGGTTACAGAATCTAATTCTATTGAATAATGTCCCGGATATTCTACTTTCATCGAAGCAATCTTTCTCAATTCGCCACGCAGGGACTCGTCCATAAATGAATTGTCTATCCAGCACAAATTTCGATTCATATTCATGGAATCATTCCAGTTCCTGTCTTCCTTATATGTGTATTGTCCGGCTGCATCAAGCATTTTTTTTAAGTCTGCATTTACCGTCTCCCGTGTGGGAGAAAACCTGATTTCGTCCAGTATGTCTAACAATACCTTGTCCCAGTCAACCTTACCGGCAGTGACGTTAGGGTGGTAGTATTTCAACAGACCCCACACACGACAGGTAACGGCATATTTATTAACCTCATCGAACGGATAATCGCAGATAAACTCACAGGGACGAATGAAGTATTCCTTTGGGTTCTCCTGTCGTGAACAACTCGACAGCGCAATGACAGTCAAGATCAGTAAATACAAATATATATTTTTCATGAGCACATTTTAATTTTTAACACTTAGTAAAGAATAATCAATAGTCGTTTTCCACGGTTTTCCTCCCCAAAAGTCCCTTCCATCTCTTACGGCGTCAAGGCCACTCCAAAGACCGCCAAGCAATGCGCCGGAAGCTCCTCCTATCAATCCGCCTTTTGTGCCGTTCCATAATCCTGTTCCAAAACTATTCCCTTGTAGCCACGAATTTCCTGCATCTGTTACAAATCCACCGCTAAATCCTGCGCCGCCGCCTATTGCCGCACACGTGACAAAACTGCTTGTGGCTGTCATCGCAGCAGACGAACCAATGAAACCCGCTCCAAAACTACCGCCTGCCATTGCAGAACTTATACCTGTTCCTACACCTGCGCCTAACGCTCCTGCCGCTGCTCCTACGCCAAAATAACCCAATCCTTGCCAAAAATTATCAACTTTATCAGCATTCATTATTAAATTTATTGTACCTCCAATAACAGCTCCAATAACCAAATGTATCCATTCTCCGTCCTTATCGGTATATTTGAGCGGATTGTTGAGGCAGTATGCATAGGTGTTGTAGTTCTGTGAGAAGTCCGGCGCCTGGATATAGGGGTCGGGGGAGAGGAAAAGACCCGGCGCGGGGTCGTACATGCGGGCGTTCATGTTGATCAGGCCGAATCGCGGCAGGTGTTCGTGACCGGTGTAGCCCCTGTTTAAAAACAGCGCAGGCTCGTTGTCAGGTGCATATGTTGCCAGCGTCGCCGGGTCGCGCAAACGTCCCCAGGCGTCATAGCTGTATTCGTACGCGACTGCTCCGTTTTCGTTTGCCAGGTGCGTCATGCTTCCGAGATGGTCGCGGCAGATATAATACAGATTCCATGAGCCGCCCTGGTTAACCGGGACTGCCGGGGCGGAATACGCGTCGCCGCCGATGTAAAGGAACTGCCTGTCTGCCGATGCGCCCAGCTCCGCCTCGTAACGCTCGCCAAGGTAATAGCGCCGGTATTCGGTTGTCCCGTTATGCTTCATCTGCATCCTCTTGCGGTCGCCGTTGCCGTCGTAGGTAAACAGGGCTTCATAACCGTTTTCGGATATACCGGAAGAACGCTCGAATGAGGTATAGGTGGCATACTGCTCCCTGGCAGGTATGGCTTCGTTTGTCGCGTCGTAAATCTCAGACAGTCCGTAAAAGTTGTTCGGCAGGCAATAACTGTACAGGCCGCCGGCGTCACTCTTGCTCTCTATAAGCCCCGGTTCATAATAATCCATGGAATAGTCGCCGAATGACGACAGGCGGTTCACTCCGTCGTATGTGAAGTTCTCCTGTTTGTTCCTGCCGTTATCCTTACGAAAGGTGAGATTGCCGGTAGAAGCGTTAAAACCGTATGAATAATTCTGAAATGTCCCGTCGGCGGCGGAGGTTGCGCTTCTGCCGGTAAGGCTGCCGTAGCTGTCGTACGCATACGAACGGGTTATGTTTCCCGTTGAAACGGACGCAGGGAGGCCCATTGCATTTTCCGCGTTCAAT
>JAIROL010000211.1 GCA_031257565.1 Tannerella sp.
ATGTCGTGTAATTCAATATATTAAAGAACGTTTTGGTAATGTCATGAATTGTATGATTAGGAGAATTATTTCACATTATACCCTTCGGCTACCACATCGAATGCCGGAGCGTTTGCCGGAAGGGCGAGTTCTATTTTACGACTTTCTCCCGGTAACAGGTTAAAATAGCCATCGGAGAAGAATGCCGGGAGGATAAACTCTTTTGTGTTTTTGTCGCAAGCGTTGAGTTTGATGGCTGCAGCAATCGTTTTGCCCGGGTTTTTGACGTCTACCATCCATTTGTTGCCGGTTTTTACGGCCGAGACAGTAAGTTTTACGTCTTCCAATTCGTTCAATGTCCGGTTTCGTTTGATATCCCCCTGATTTTTCCAATAGTCGTTGATAGATATGACTTCTCCGTTACGGTTTTTTAATTCGACGCGGACAAGAGCAAAATCCGGCGTGTTTTCCTGTATCCCAACAGTGAAACATTCTGTTTTGTTTCCTGCCGGCACGTCGAATTTAGCGTTTTTTGAAAAATACCGGTTTCCTTTTATATCATAACCTTTCACAGATACGGTCATGCCTTTCTGAGGCATATAGGTGTGATTTAATATAATCACTTTATCATCATGAAGATTTTTCTGTACATGGATAAGCTCCTGCGCCTTCTTTACGCCGAAATAGGCCGCCGGCGTTTCGTAATCGTAGGTATGTGTCTGCCACATCATGCTTGGCCATGACGGGTGACTCATCCACAAGACGAGTCCTGTGGCGTCGCTCCACATGTTGCTGTTTACGCCTTCGATAATGGCGCGCCATGTGTCGTATGCAACCATTTGTCCTTTTTTTGCGAAGTCGTCGACGCCTGTTGGCTCGCCGTAGCTGTTTACCGCTTCCATAAAATCTCCGAAGAATTGGCTTTTGTGATGCAGATCGTGATACGCCCATACGTCGTTTATCGGCCAAAGGTCTTCCGGAGCGATAAATTTACGGATGGTATGTGCGGTCGGTATTGCCTGCGCTCCAAGTTCCGTATTGAAACCTCTGCCGTATTTTCTGTAATAATCCGCGTTGTCTTTTATATATCCGTAAGGACCGCTGTTTGTCATATTCAGAAATCGCGAATTGCCGTGATAATGCCTTGTCGGATCTTCTTTTGCAATCATCTCGTAAAGCATGGCGCCCAGTCCGTCAGGCGCATATCCTTCGTTTCTCGGACACCATATCGCAATACTTGGATGCGTACGGAACCTGCGTATCACATCGCTTACATTACGGAAGAATAACGGATGGTCATTAGGGTCGACCGTATCGTCTGTTGTGATCCAGAAGTCGTTCCAGACAAGCAAACCGTATTCGTCGGCCAATTCATAGAAAAGGGATTCCGTGTTCTCTCCTGTCCAATTCCGGATCATATTGAAGTTCGCTTCTTTTTCCAGACGGAAGAACGGTTCCATCGTCTCACGCGAGGCGCGTTTCATCATTTCGTCCATTCCCCATGTGGCGCCTTTGATAAAAATACGTTTCCCGTTTACTCTGAAAACAAGGAACTGACCGGCCGGATCATCTCCCAGCTGTTCGAAAACGTTTGCTTCGTTTACATCCGGCAGTAATGTCGGAATGGCTTCCCTCATACGCGGCTCTCCGACATACGCGCATTTTTCATAGTTGAATACCGGTTTCAGTCCGTTCTCCGCATCGACAGGGGTATATAAAACGCGATGATTCCCTTTTTCTTCCGTATTTATCATTAATTCGTATGAAAGTTCGCGGATTCCGAATCTTATTTTTCTGCTGTCCGAAACCTTCTCGTTTACAGAAGCCTGTAATAGAAGGTTGTACAGATTTTGCGATCCATATCCGTTAGGCCACCAAAGTTTGGGCTTGTTTAGATTCAGTTCTTTATGCGTTTTCGGGTTGAATACCAATATTTTTTCTTCTCCGGCATGAAGGCTGTAAGGCATATGGATGCCGACGCCTTCAAATTCGGCCCGAACAGTTCCGCTAATAGCCTGTTTTGCCGCGTTTTTCAACGGAACATGAATCGCAATAGTCGCTTTTGTCGTATCAGGCAAAGGAAGGTTTGTGATGACATGCGGATCCCCGATTTTTATGTCGCTTGTCGCCTTGAGCTTTACATTCTGCCATATACCGATATTCCGGTCCCTGATTCCCGGTATCCAATCCCAGCCCATGGACGCAATAAAGGTAGGACCGTCAAGACTTAGCTGTCCTCCGTTGAGTCCTTGTCCGGCTATCATGGATTGTTCATGAGATATTCCAGGGTTGTAAGGAGGACGTATCAGTACGGCAAGCACATTACCCTTTTCTTTTATGATATCCGTAATATCAAATTCGCCTCTGATAAAAGCGCCTTCTATATTTCCGAGTTTTTTTGTATTCAGGAATACTTCCGCACGGTAGTTGATACCGTCAAAAATAAGCGTCAGCCTGTTCCCGTTGGACGCCGGGCGGTCGAACGTAGTTCTATACCACCAGTCCATGCGACATAACGTGTCCGGAATAGCTATGTTGTTTAATCCGAAAGCAGGTTCCGGATAAACTCCCTGATTCACCAGCGTTGTAAGGACAGTTCCGGGAACAGTTGCATTATACCAGTTATTTGTATTAAAATCGGAGCTGAATATGGATATTCCCGACTCCAGCGCTTGTGTCGATGTTCCCAGTTCCCAGCCGTCAAGAACTAACCATTCGTCCGGGTTTACAAGCGCCAGGCGTGCAGGTATAGTCTTTTTAGCTACGCGCTGAGACGTCTGAAACGGCGCTTTTCCCGCCGGTAATTCTTCTGCCGGTTGCGTGTTCCGTAGTCCCTGCCATAAATAACGGGTTCCGGTCTTTCCCCATTCGGTTTGAGCTTCAGCTAAAAAAGAACCGCCCGTTAATATACAAGTTGAAAGTAAAATAATACTTCTTTTCATTTTGTTTTTTAAATTCATAGCAAATAGTCGTTGGGTTTAATATGTTTATTTTCTGTCTGTTCAGGTTTATCAGCGTTGATAAAAGTATAAATGTAAGTCTGCAAACTTAGTAATAAATTACCTGAAAAACCTGTTTCCGGTTTCATTATATCAAATATTTTTCAACAAATGCAACGAATCTGTTAATAATTGCATCTGTAATTTACAGAGATGATCATCCTATTTAACAACTTGAATAAAATAAAAACTGCTTATGAAACGTAACTTTTTGCTTTGCTGTCTGACCTTGATTTATATAGGCACATCGTGTAAATTGGACAATTACATTGAGGACGACGCTACAGTGAGCGCGGAATATAGTAATATGACGCCAAATTATGATGCGTTGAATGAAGAGGGTTATAAGGAATTTGATGAAAATAAATTTCTTTCGCCTTATGAATATCCGCTTTCAACATTTTCAATTGATGTCGATGCCGCTTCGTATTCGAATATCCGCCGGTATATAAACAAAGGAGAGCTGCCTCCGGTTGATGCCGTGCGTATTGAAGAGATGATCAATTATTTTTCCTATGAATATCCGCAACCTGACGGACCTGATCCCGTTCGTATTTCTACGGAAGTTGGCTCTTGTCCATGGAATAGCCAGAACCGTTTGGTGAAAATCGGACTAAAGGCAAAAGAAATTCCTGCGGATAAACTTCCGTTATCCAATTTTGTTTTTTTAATTGACGCTTCCGGCTCCATGTATGGTCCCGGACGCTTAGGCCTGGTAAAATCATCTCTTAAATTGTTATTGAATAACCTGCGCGAGGATGATCGTGTAGCGATAGTTGCCTATGCCGGCGCTGCCGGAGAGGTGTTGCCATCCACATCCGCAAAAGACAGGCAGAAGGTTATAGAGGCATTGGATGGTTTGACGGCCGGCGGTTCAACAGCCGGTGGAGCAGGTATACAGTTGGCTTATAAAATAGCAAAAGAGAATTTCATAAAAAACGGGAATAATCGCGTTATACTTTGTACGGATGGAGATTTTAATGTAGGCGTGTCTTCGAATAAAGGGCTCGAAGAACTGATAGTCGAACAGCGCAAGACCGGTATTTTTCTTTCCGTACTGGGATATGGCATGGGCAATTATAAAGATGACAAGATGCAAACGCTGGCGCAGGCCGGCAACGGCAATCATGCCTATATTGATAATTTACAGGAAGCAAACCGGGTACTTGTGAATGAGTTTGGAGCAACCATGTATGCAGTGGCCAAAGATGTAAAATTACAGATAGAATTTAACCCGGAAAAAGTGCAGGCATATCGTCTGATCGGTTATGAAACGCGCCTGTTGAATAATGAAGATTTCAATGACGATGCGGTTGACGCCGGCGAAATGGGAGCAGGACATACGGTTACTGCCTTTTATGAAATAGTCCCTGTCGGCGTAAATAGCAATGTTTATCAGCCGGGAAATGTGGATCCCCTGAAATATCAGAAACCGAAAGATTCGGAAACGGACATTATCAATTCGCCGGACATGTTGTTGGTGAAATTGCGCTATAAGCCTATCGACGGCGATGTAAGCAGTAAAGTGGAACAGTCTGTAGTTGACAACGGGGGCGACAATGTCTCGCAGGATTTTCGTTTTGCATCCTCTGTGGCAATGATGGGCTTACTGCTTCGCGATTCCAGGTATAAAGCTGATGCAAGTTATGAAAAGCTGATAGAGCAGGCAAATCAGGGATTAAACAATGACGACCTGGGCTACCGCCGGGAATTTGTCCGTATCGCTAAAACCGCAAAGGGGATGTTGAAAAAGTGAATTTACAGTGTTTCTCCTATAAAATCCGGTGTTTTTTTAAACTAAGATTGCATCTGTTTTATGCAATAGAGTATTATTATGTTACATTACTTACGGAATTGACGGACTCGTAAACTTCTTTATATCTTAACCGGTAAAAGTAAAAAGGCTCACCCGCAAACTTAAGGCTTTGCAGGTGAGCCCCTAATATCATAAATTCGTTTTGAGGCGCTAATTATATTTCTGATTTGTAAGAGTTTAATTTTGAAATTTCAATTATTAGATAACGTAATTTATAGCCGGACACAGTATAGATGAACTTTATTTGGACAATTTACAAGATAATTCGGCTACAATTTATATCTTCTATATAAGAAATCTATTTCTTATTTTGTTTTTTCATTATTCAACGAATAATGCTAACTTTGCAAACGAAACAAGAATGTGATTCCATGAATAGGGCAATATACTATAATTATATTGATAAGATGTAAGATTTTCAAAAATCCCAATGATTATAACTATGCTACTCCCTGATAACATCCATCCCGAAAATAGCATCTACTATAATGGCGCACTTGTATTACAATTAATACAGCAACACAAGTGCATTAAGTTCACAGAATTGTATGTTCTTGTCAAAGAAAAACAAAATATGAGTTACCCAATTCTGATTTTATGTTTGGATTGGCTTTACTTGTTGAATGCAGCTATTATAAATAAGAATGGAGAAGTTTGCTTATGTTCCTGAAGTATTTAATAATATCAACCCCAACTAAAGTCATTAGAGAAATTCCTTTTCATAAGGGAATAAATCTTATTGTTGATGAAAGTGAAGAACAAATAACAGGAAATAATGTTGGTAAGACAACGGTTCTTCGTTTAATTGACTTTTGTCTGGGAGGAGATGCTAAAGATATTTATATTGACCCTGAGAATAAGAAAACAGAATACACGCTTATCAAAGATTATTTAACAAAGAATAAAATTATAATAACCCTTACTTTAGGTGTAGAAGCGGAAGGAAATAATGAAGATGTTATTATTAAGAGAAATTTTCTATCAAAACCAAGAAAAGAAATTATCCGAGAAATAAATGGGGAGTTTATTGCCAAAGAAGATTTTGAGAATAAGCTATCGGAACTATTATTGCCAGACTTTCAAAAAGATAAACCAACATTTCGACAAGTTATATCTCATAATATTCGTTATAGCGATTTAAGGATTTCCAATACTTTAAAAACGCTTGATTCTTATACAACTGATGTTGAATATGAAGCGCTATATTTGCATTTGTTTGGTTGTGATTTTAAATCCGGCAATGATAGACAACAGATTTTAGAAAAGATAAAAACTGAAAACACCTATAAAAGAAGATTAGAAAAGAATCAATCACGTAATGAATATGAGGTTCTTTTAGAATGGGTAAATAATCAAATAGGAGTTCTTCATAAAAAGAAATCAGAATTAAATATCAATGAGGATTTTGAATCAGACATAAACTCATTAAACGAAGTTAAGTACTCTATAAATTCTGTAAGTTCAGAAATAGCATCATTGAATCTACGTAAAAATATTATTTTAGATGCGAAGCAAGATTTTGAATTTCAAAAATCAGACATGGATACACAAGTATTGGGAACTATTTACCAGCAAGCTGCTTCATTAATTCCAAATTTACAGAAGAAATTTGAAGAACTTGTAGCGTATCATAATCAAATGCTTGTCCAAAAAGTTAAATTTATAACTCAAGATATACCCTTTATAGAGAATAAAATTCAAGAAAAAAACAAAGAGCTTGCTTTTCTTCTCTCGCAAGAACAAGTTCTATCAGAGAAAATAACACAGTCGGATACTTTTGAAGAATTGGAGAATCTTATACAGGAATTAAATGATTTATTCAGAAAAAAGGGAGAGTATGAAAATGTTATAAATCAAATATCTGAAGTGGAAACAACTGTCAATGAGTTGAATGCAGAATTGAAAGGGATTGACGAACAGTTGTTTTCTCCAGACTTTGAATCTATTGTAAGAAATCAACTTAAAAAATTCAATCGATTTTTCGGGGATATATCAAGTCAACTATATGGCGAACAATATGCAATAACTTATAGTATAGTAACTAATCGTCAAGGACAAAAACTGTATAAGTTTAGTTCCTTTAATGTAAATCATAGTTCAGGAAAAAAACAGGGAGAAATATCATGTTTCGATATTGCATATACCTTATTTGCTGATGAAGAAAAAATATCATGTCTTCACTTTCTTCTCAATGATAAAAAAGAATTAGTTCATGATAATCAACTGATAAAAATAGCAGAGGTCGTTAATAAAAATAATATTCAGTTTGTTGCATCTATATTAAAAGACAAACTCCCTACTGAATTAAATAAAGAAGAATACTTTGTAGTTAAGCTATCACAAGATGACAAGTTGTTTAGGATAGAAAATAATATGTTAAACTGACAGGAATAAATTACAGGTTGAAAAATAGAAAAAACTATTAGCGGCATAAAAAAACAAAGAGGCTGCCATTTTGTTGAGACAGCCTCTTTTCATACTAACCTGAAACAATCTTGATAACCTTATGTAAAAATCCGATAAAAATTATTTTACTTGATCAATAACCTTCGTTTTGCCAGAAATTACCTTCACTACCCGGATAAGGAACTACATTTATGCAGGCGTCCATCTGAATTTGCGGAATCGGACGCCACTGGTGGAACTCCTTAATATTCGGCGCCGCCTGCGCATTGCGGGCTTTTACGTACTCGACAAGTTTGTGCGTACGTTTGAGGTCGAACCAGCGTTGCTGTTCGCCGCAAAGTTCTATTGCGCGTTCTTCCAGAAGGTCGTCAATCGTAAGAGACGTACGGCGGTTTTCAGTTTCTTTGCCCGGTATTGCGCGTATATTGCGAAGCTCGTTCACCGTTGCCAGCGCGCCTGCGGAATTGTTTTGTCCTAACTGGCATTCCGCTTTAATCAAATACATTTCGGCAAGACGGAACACAATAGCGTCGCGGTATGAAAGATCGTGCGTCAAATAAGTTTCGTCTGCGGCTTTTGTATTAAACCACTCAAGGAATTTTTTAATTCCGGGAAATGATGAACGTCCGCCGATTTTGGCGTCATTATAACGTGCATCGCCATAAGTAGCCGACGTGGGAACAGCCGCCTGAGTAGGAACGGCAGTTGCAGGATTACCGGAAGAGTAAATTGGAATTTCGCCGTTATATGCAAACTGCAAGCGGTATTTGTTTTTGGCATGCGCCTGCAATGCTTGCGCCGCGGCCGAATTTCCGTCAAGAGGACTGTAATATATTGCCGTATCCTTCATTTGAGGATAAGCGGCGGATTTGCCCTCCAGGCCTGGAACAATCGTATAGGCAGTAAGCAAAGTGGCGTCGGTGCGCTGGTCGGTTTCGCGGTATTTTTCCAGCGTTTGCCACAGGTAAAGCGAAGGCAGATAACGTGTAAATCCGCGTCCGTAACGCGAATACCAGGTTACGTCAACGCCGCTGATTTTAGCGCCGGGAGATGTTACGCGGGTGAAAATATCGCCCTTAATATCAGTGCATCCATTGTTCCATAACGACACGAACATAAGGAGCATCACATTTCCGCCGCGAGAATAACCCGTACGGGTTATTATATCAACATAATCCAAAGGCGTACCGCTTGCATCCGTACGGTAACGTTTAGGAACGCAATTGACAGTAGTTTTAAGGTCTTGCGAATAGGTTACGCCCCAAATGGCTTCCTTATTAGTGGCAAGTTCTTCGTTTTCCATGTACCAGGTATCCGCATAATTCGGATAGAAAGAGGCTCCGCTGCCGCCGATAACGGCTTCCGCCTCTGCCTGTGCGAGCGCGTAGGAGGCATTGTCTTTAAGCCACGACGCCTTATAAAGCAATACGCGGGCTTTCAGGGCGCGGGCTGCCCAGTAATTGGCTCTGCCTTCGGCTTTGGTTTTGTAATTTGCAGCCTCAAATTTGGCGATCGATTCGTCAATATCCTTAAGTATGTTTGCGTATATTTCCGTCTCTTTCACGCGAAGAGCGACAGTTGAAGGCGCAGCAATCGCCTCGTCGTTATATGGAGCGTCGCCCCAGATATTTACAATATTAAAATTATACAACGCTTTAAGAAACAACACCTCGCCCAAATACTGGTTTTTCTGTTTCTCATCAAGTACGGGGCTGGCAGGCACATATTTTAACGCATTGTTACAGGCATCAACGGCACAGTAAAACAGTTCCCAATAGTGATCAAGGCAGGGATTATCTACCGTTGCTTTTTCCAGACTTGCAGGCGTAAGGGTATATTCTACGAGCGGTTTTTGTTTGTTGTCCTGTCCGTAATAAAACAGGTCGGTACCCATTTCGGAAACGCCAAGTCCTGCTTCTTTGCCGTAAAATCCGCGAGCAAAGGCATAACAGCCGGCAACCAAACCGTCAATACCGCTTTTGGTAGTGTAAGTCAAGTCGGCAGTTTGTCCCGTTTTATTTTCTTCCGTCAAAAAATCGGAGCAGGACGTAAGGACAAACGCGCTGCAAAGTGCAAATATTGCTATTATTTTAAATTTATTTTCCATATCTTTATCTTTTTTAAAGTTTTAGAATTGAATATTAAGACCAATAACCGCCTGTTTTGCGAGCGGGAAATTTGTTTCGCCTCCGCGTTCGGAGTCATAGGAGCCTACGGAGCTGAACGTAAAGAAGTTTTTAAGCGAACCGTAAATTTTCACGTCGCCTATTTTTGCCTTGCTCAACCAGGTTTTCGGCAAATTATAACTCAGCGTAATGTCTTTTATTTTGAAATAATCGGCCTTTTCGTATCCCAGCGACGCCTTGTATTCGCCGTTGTTGATGGACGAATAGTCAAGCGAACCGGGACTTGGGAAACGGTGACTTTTGCCGTCAGGCGTCCAGTAATCGAGATCGCCCCAGTTTTGCCATTGAGGTTCAAAATAAATTTGAGTATTCAGACCATAATTCATGTAGCCGCCAAGACGCGCATACAGCAAGATTGACAAGGCAAGATTTTTATATCTGAAATTGTTGCTCATACCGAAAATTTGTTTTGGCGAACGGTTATAAACGATCTTGTCGTCTTCGTTAATCTTACCGTCATCGTTTTGGTCTTTGACTTTCAAAACGCCGGGCGCTCCGTAGTTTGTTACATAAGCCATTGTTTCGCCGGGATGGCGCGCTTCCCAGGCGGTTTTATAATCGGCAAATTCGCCTACATTCCACGTGCCGTCGGCTTCGTAGTCATAATAGATGCTTACGGGTTCCCCTACGATACGCCATGTAGCGCCGGATTCCTGATATTTATCAACGCCTGACGTTAAACCTGTGATTTCGTCTTTTTGTGTAGAATATGACCAGTTGATGTCGTAGTCAAAGTCCTTGTTTCTTATGATTACCGTATTTAACGCAACTTCCAGACCGCTGCCCTTGGAATCGCCTATATTGGCAAGTACGCTTGTAAATACCGACGACGCGGGCGAGGTTTGCAGGAATATCAAATCCCGGGTGTTGTTGAGATAATAATCGATGCTGCCCGAGATCCTGTTGTTCAAAAATGAAAAATCAAGTCCGAAGTTTGTAGCATAAGTGGTCTCCCATTTCAGATTTTCATTGCCCATTGCATTGGGAATACGTCCTACAATGTCCTTTCCGCCTGCCCAGTAATAGAGATCCTGACTGCTCAGGGTAGCAAGCGTTTGGTAGGCGCTTACGGCCGCATTACCCGATACGCCCCACGAAACGCGGAATTTAAGGTTTGACAGCCAGTCTTTCGTTTCGCCCATGAAGTTTTCTTCACCGATACGCCAACCTGCGCTTACGGAAGGGAAAGTACCCCACTTGTGTCCTGCGGCAAGGGTGGAGGACCCGTCCCGGCGGGCCGTAGCCGAAAGAATATATTTGCCTGCATATACATAATTAAGACGGCCAAAGTAGGACAGCGCCGACGTTTTTTCGTAGCTGCTGGTCGGCTTTTGCGTACCTATTTTTGAAACATCGTAAAACGAACTTCCGTAATAGTGTTCGCCTCCCGCATCACCCGATACGATTACGCTTTCATCAACTGTCTGGCGGCTTTCGCTGCCGAGCAGCGCGTTTATTTCGCTCTCGCCAAGCGTTATGCCGTAATTTAATGTATTGGTCCAGGTGAAACCGGTGGACGTCTTGTATTCCAGACTTATATTGCTCGTATGGGGGCTTTGCCAGCGACTTACGCTTTCCATGTCATCATATTTGCCGATGCGGCTGTTGGAACGGTCAAGCGCAAACAGCGACTTAAACAACAGACCTTTAACAAACGGATTGATTTCGGCATAAGCGTTGCCGAAAAAACGAGTCTCTTCTGTTGTATTTACATAATTTCCCGGGACATCGTCAAGCAGAGGCGACGAATGCGCTTTATAAAATCCGTTTGGAGTAGTAACCACTGAGCCGTCCCGATTATACGGACGGGTAATGGAAGTCATTTTTAACGCCTGATTGAAAACGCTCGAATTGCGCTGGTTGCGGTCGCGGTATGTATATAACATGGACGTTCCCACCTTTGCATAGTCGCTTATTTTGTGGTCAAGCGCGACCTTGCCGTTGTAACGGTCAAGATCGTCATTTTTCATCAGTCCCTGCTCGAACATTGCCCCAAGAGAGACGTTAAATTGTGTTTTTTCATCGCCGCCGATAACGGATGCTTCATAGTTTTGCGTCAAACCGTTTTGCAGAAAATAATCGAACCAGTTGGTATATCTTCCGTCGTTATACACGTCAAGCGCTGTAAATTCCTGTCCGACAGGCAAATTATCGGGTGTGTAATTAAGTACTTCGGCTGGGGTCGTATTTGCCGTTCCCCAGTTGCCGGAGGCTTTATCGGCGATATAATTTGCCTTGTCAATTAAAGCCTGAACTTCTCTTTCGCCATAAAGCGGACGGGCGTAACTGGTAGGAATGTTCGACGAAACGTAGGTATTCAGGTTTACGCGGGTCTTGCCGGACGAGCTGCCGCGTTTGGTCGTAACGATGATTACGCCGTTTGCGCCCCGTGTTCCGTAAATGGCAGTAGATGAAGCGTCTTTAAGTACTTCGATCGATTCGATGTCAGACGCATTAATGTCGAGCGTAGAACCGTATGATATTCCGTCTACAAGAATAAGCGGGTCGTTCGACGCCGAAATGGAACGGTTACCGCGAACCGTCATTGACAGACTTGAGCCGGCCTGACCGTCGCTTTGCGTTATGTCCAGGCCCGGAACGCGCGCCTGCAAAATCTGCATTGCGTTGCTCGACGCCACTTTTTCCATGTCTGAGGCCTTCACGGACGAAATAGCGCCCGTCAAGTCGCGTCGCCTCATCGTTCCGTAACCTACGACAACTACTTCGTCGAGCATTGCGTTGTCCGCTTCCAGCGAAACGTTTACATTAGTCTGAGTCCCAACCGTTACTTCGGCAGCTTTGTACCCCAGATAAGTAATCTTCAGAACGGCATTATTCGGTACTTCCAGCATAAAATTGCCATTCTCATCGGCGCTTGTTCCGACAGTTGTTCCTTTTACAACTACGGAAGCGCCGGCCAGACCTTCGCCCGTTTCATCGGTTACCGTACCCGTTATTCTGCGATTTTGTTGCACGGACTGTTGAATAACAATCTGTTCGGGAGAATTTTCTTCGGCATTACCCGTCATCGGGAGACAAATCAATCCCAATGTAAAACACAAAGCAAGTCCTGAATTTTTTTTGAATTTGACCCGGAAATTTTCTACAGGTCTTTTTAAATTGATTTTTCTTTTCATACTTTTTGATATTAGATAGTTTTTGTAAAATTTTACACCCTAAATATCAAGGTATTTTTTCAGGATGATGTGTATTTTTTGATAATAAATGTGGAATATATGTTAGATTTTCAAAAACGACATGTAAAAACGCATGTAAACATGTAAAAATGTACAAAGGACAGCAAGTGAACGGATACTGAATGTTAAACGGCGTTTGTGTGTCCTCGACCCGTGCGGGGACCAAAGACGGTTGCTTCAGGAAGTTAATAACCCACTGAAAGAGATCCCGCTGAAAAGGAGGTCCCGGTCTTTTTCCGGTATGATCGTCTTCACTTTTCAAATGTAGTGTGTCTCATAAGCAGGCTAACGCCGGCACATACTATAACGCCTTAATCATAAGACAAAAGTCAAAAAAACAGCCGACGTCAGCCGACTTACAACTTACAACTTCAGAGTTCCTGACCTGTAAAAGCTAACGTATTAAAAATAAGCAAGAAACAAAAAAGTTGTTGGGAAAAGAAAGTGTCCTGTTTTTTTAATTGAAACATTTTTATTAGATTTGCAGTAAAATCTAAAATCCATTAAATATTGGTAACTATTCAGGCATAATATTTAAGAAAATCAAAAAAAGAATTACCTTTGTCCTCTGAAGTGACAAAAGAACAGGAAGAAATAGCCACATTAAAGGCGTTGGTATCCGATCAGAGCGAACAAATCTCTGAGT
>JAIROL010000214.1 GCA_031257565.1 Tannerella sp.
ACGGATAAAAATCCGACCGTTATTAATAATACTAATTTTTTCATACAACTTTCAATTACTTTATCCGGTTTTTATTTCCTTTCCAGTTTCTTTTGCGTCTGTTTTATGGCTTCCAAAAACTACACACTACACTCTAAACTCTAAACTCTAAACTCTATTTCTTGTGCTTTACCAACATAATCACCGGATTGGATTCTTCATCCAGTTCTGCGGCAATATCTTTCAACCGGCCTTTCAGTTCCCCTTTTTTGTAAGATTCAACAAGTTGGTGAGCTTCTAAAGATTCCCAAAATGCTATTTCGTTATTTACGGATGGCTTAAACACATTCACTTTTCTCTTGTTAGAAAAATCATCATTGTACACAATATATTTGAAAATAGCATTAGCTTCCCTGTCATACGCCAAATTGGTAATTGGAAAACCTATCCCCGTAGCAAAGTCATATTCTTTCTTTACAGTTCGCATGAAATAATAACGGTCGGTAATGATGCTTAGGTTAAGAAATACTTCAGTATCCATGGAATATATGGAGGGAACTCTTACAATAAAGGGGCTTATATTGCCATCCGGCAAATAGCGGTACACCGTATCGGATGATGTTTCCACAAGTATCCAATTATCATTATACGGGATTGTTGAGTATGTGCCGGGATTTACAACATTAACCTCTCCATTTGTATTTCTGATCATCACCAGTGATTTAATTTCTTTAGAAGGAATTTGAATTCTCCGGGTGATACTTCCATCCTGTTTAGATATCATTAAATGGCTTGGTTGTATGTTCCCTGTTACATAGCTGTAATAACATATTAAATTATTTCGATCATAATTGAATACATCCGTATAATAACCGGTTTCTATGAAATTGAAACTTCTTTTAAAGTTTCCATATAAGTCATATACCATAATTTTTCTTACAGAATAGGCAATAACAAATATTTCATTGTTATCTTCATCCAAAACAATCTGCGTAATATTTGTATATTCTTCGCTACCCTGGCCTTTCCGGTTTATCTTTCTTAAGGCTTTACCGGTTCTGTCAAAAATAAATATATCTCCATCGTTGATTCTATTTGTCACTAGTATGACTTCCTTACCGACGTAATTCACAATACCTTGAGTAATAAATTCGCCTGTGGTTTCCAACGGAATGTATTCTACATCCATAAAATCCTGCAGAATCAGTTCCTTTTCGGGATAACTTCCAGTAACATCAACTATAATGAAATCATCAGTTGATTGTTTATTACTTCCGCATCCTGCCATTACAAACAGGATAATTGCCAAAACCGTATTTATTCGTTTCATAAACTATTACTATTTTTTACACATTACAAATTTAAGTATTTTTTCTGTCATTCATTTACTCTGCGATCCTGTTATTTATTAACATGGCAAAGATTCGGACGTCCAATCAGAGTTTCGTAATTGGACGGAGGCGGGCAAAGCCATTGATAAACGCAATCAGTGCATGGCGCCTGATTGCGGATGTGAAACCATGATGTGCCTTCTTCTATTTCTTTGCATATTATTTCATAAACATTGTGCGTACAGGTACTTTATCTGATCGTAATGCTATTGTAATCTGATATTTACGTCACAAATAGATTTTACATGTTTTTGATAACACGGAAACGCGCATACTAATTACGGCATTGCCGGAAGATTCCAGCCTGTGCGGTAATGATGTTTTATCAATTCAGACGCAAATTCTTTGGCATTAACCGGATCCGACATTTTGGCATTAAACGAGGGATGACCTTCCTTGATTGTAAAACCTTCCGAAATCATAAACCTTATTTCTTCATTGTCGTCAATATTGGTAAATTGCATGTTTGTTCCATCCCATTCCAATATTTTATTCAAGGGTTGCAGGCGAACCGCCAGTACGCCCATCATGATCATTTCGTTGAAAGGTCCCGCTTCCGAAAAGTCGGACTTGGTTTTTACGCGGCTTTCAGGATTTTCCTTGCATGCGCGTACCCAGTCCATTTCGTGACCGCCAATCATCGCCCTGTCCACACGGCGAATTGTCTTGGAAACATTGGGTACGCGTCCGGAGAGTAGCCATGGTCTTACTCCGTAACAACCACAAAGCAACGTATCTTTCGTTCCGTGGAAAATGGTCAGACCGCCTCCCAAACCCATCAATGGACGTCCTTGCGGGAATCCTGCCGGACGGTCGGGCATAAAACCGCCATCGTACCAGTGGATTTCTACTTCAGGGAAAGCCACTTTCGGCATACTTTCGCGAGCCGGATAAACGAATTTCACATGTTCCGACTGTGGAGCGCAATCAATAAGCAATGGCGAGGACGAAGCTTCTACCGAAAGGGGATATCCTAATTTGAGCGCTTTGAACACAGGATGCAGGATATGACAGCCCATATCGCCCAAGACGCCAGTTCCGAAATCCCACCAGCCGCGCCAGTTCCAGGGATGATAAATGGCGTTGAAAGGCCTCATTTTTGCAGGACCGACAAACAAGTCCCAATCCAGCGCAGGAGGAATTTTATGTATCCTGGAAGGAGTTTCCAGTCCTTGCGGCCACATAGGGCGGTTGGTTGCAGCTTCCACTTTTTTTACTTCGCCTATTTCGCCGTTCCAAATCCATTCACATATCAAATCGACGCCTTCGTCGGAAGCTCCCTGATTTCCCATTTGTGTAGCAACATGATATTCGGCGGCCAGCCCGGTAAGCAATCTTGATTCGTAAACCGAGTGGGTTAACGGCTTCTGGACATAGACGTGTTTACCCAGAGTCATGGCGGTAGCGGCAATAACAGCATGCGTATGGTCGGGTGTTGCAACGATAACCGCATCAATATCCTTACTAATTTCATCGAACATCCTGCGAAAATCCTTATATTTCTTTGCCTTATGGAAACAGTTCAATACCGGCTTGGAATACTTCCTGTCCACATCACAGAGTGCAACGATCCTTTCCGTATCTATAACGGCTTTCATGTTGGAAATGGCCATACTACCAACACCTGTAACGGCAATATTCAGTTTGTCCGACGGCGCTACATATCCGTGGCTTTTACCTAAAATTGAACTTGGAGCAACCGTAAATGCCGTTGCGTCTCTTTGAATGATGTTTCTTTTGGAAATATTTGCCATAACCGTGATATTATTTATAATTTTTACGCAGGGAAACGGCTGTCGCCGTTGGAAAATCGTCAGGAACCGGCTGTGTCACTTTTCCAGTTGCCGCCCATTCGGCGCCGCGAAGCAATGTAACCTGAAATCCGGCGCACTGCATGGACGTATTGTCGTCGAGCATACTTCCAGCATGGCCTAAAGTCGTATGAAAAATACGCGCTTTCCCGTAATCAACCGTAAACACGGCCATCTCGTCACGACCGGATCCACCCGTTGCCGGATCGGAATAGGCCCAAAACAAAACATCTTTAATAATACCCGGCCCGCGCATACGGTCGTACAGTTCATCCTGTGCATGACGCCATACGAAAGGCAAATCCTTTGTTACCGGATGATCCGGATTGCCGCAATGAAGCGCGAACTCATGCCGGGAACCATGCGAACCGCCACGTCCGGGAGAGTTGTCATAGACAAGTTCGCCTTCTTTCAAGTAAATATAAGGACCATCCGTTTCATTACGGTTTTCCCACCCTCCAAAACCGGTTATTCGATTATATTCTTTCCAATGCCTGAAAGCATTATTTGCTGCATGATAGATTACCACGCCTCCTCCCTTTTCAACAAAATTCAAAAAAGATTTTTCTGTTTCTTCCGACCATCTGTCACCGTTATAATCGAGCACAACCAACTGATAGGATTCAAAGTCAGGTTTAAATCTTGACATGTTTTCTCCCTCTTTCGGCGATACGGCGATATTGACCGTAAAAAGTCCGGAGTTCTCAAGAATCTGCTCTATTGCAATATGGCTGACTTCCCATTGATGGCTGTTCCGCCCTGTTACAATCAGCGTTTTAATCTTATTGTCTTCATGACGCCGGCATACTGATTTGTACACATTTAACATATTCTCACGGAATATTTTTGAAGAATAGTTACAAAGATACCTTTTCCGTCCGTTTTGTCCCATCCGTTTGGCTTCGGCGGGATGTTGCAGCAGGTATAATATCTTTTCCGACAGCGACGCTACGTCTATTTCCACGCTGTCGGGTAGGACGGCGATTGGTATTTTTAGCCCGCAGGTATCATCAACCACTTCGTTTAATCCCGATGTTGCAGTGGCTACAACAGGCAATTCATGCATCATCATTTCAACGGCCACATAGCCGAATGGCTCGAATAACGACGGTACAACGCCTATATCTGCTACTTGATACAGTTCATTCAAATCTTCCCTTTTCAATAATCCGGTAAAAGTTATTCTCGTGCAACTATTGTTAGCCTCCTGAAAGCATTTATCATAATCACCGCTACCGGCTATGATCAGGCGGCAGCCATGATTTTTTTTCAATACCTCGCGAAATGCTCTGATTAAGTATACCACACCCTTTACTTCGTCTATGCGACCGGCGAAAAGGATGACCTTTTCTCCATGAGCTATATTCCACTTTCTTCGCAAAATTTCCTTGTCGGATAATTCTTCATTCTCTACTTTCAATTCTCCATTGTCTTCCAAACCGTTTGGAATGACGGATATTTTAGTCGCATCAAATCCATAATCCCGACACATAATTTCTTTCATATATTCCGACAAACAAATAATATGATCCGCTTTCGAGTAATATGATTTTTCCTCTTCAAATGTTTTTTTTACGTTTTCGCTTAAACTGTCCGGATGATTATTATTCAAGATATTTCGCAATCGAGACAGATTGTCATAGATCGTAAAACCCCAGCCGGAAAAATGGGCGACAGAAATAATCCTGCAATCGAATACATTCTTCAATTCCACGACCAATTTGCCGCTTTCGAAGAAATTCAAATGGAATATCAAGTCATTTTTGTTCTTAATGTGCAATCGGAGCAAATATACAACATTGCGGAAGTATAACTCCCATTGTTTTTCGTTACTTGTTGTCCGTTGATCCGATATGGCTATAGGAAAATACCAATGTTTGATCCCGTCGATTTCCTCTGTCTGTATCTGAGGCTTTTCCGATATCAGATTTACCACACAAATAGTTATATCGCTGTTTTTCAGTGCAGCCGTCAGTTCGCGGATATAAGAGCCGACGCCAAATACGGTCCCACGGCGGGTTTGATTGAAGATATACAGGTTCATTTATTAGCAGTTAATGGTTGATGTAGGGACGCGCTTGCGTGTATGCCCAAATGCAGAGGGATTGTTTGTACGCCATTATTTACAATAATATCATCCATGACATATCCGTTTGATTTAGCGCTGTCAGGCGCAGCATACCTTCGCCGGCATATCCGGTAAGAAGCCCTGTGCCGGCAGGAACTTTTTCCATATCCAAATCAGGTATTTGTTTCAAGGCAAGTTCAATTTCACCTTGTAAGGGGTCGTTGAAATACCGACGCCATTGATACATGCGCATGATTCTCCCGATTGCAGAATCACCCAGTCGGGGAAAACTTCGAGCAACATCCGCCGATTGTAAATTCCATTCTCTCCGGCATTGTTCCAAAAGCCCGGTACAGCCGTCAAAACCTGATATTCCCTGCAAATCATGCAGAAAATAAAATACATCGGTTTGTTTCCGGATTGAAATTTCCGGTAATTTTTCTTCCATCAACGCCGTTATGTGCGATAAACATTTCTGCGCCTGCACCGACGGATCCGGATAACGCAATCGTGTCATCCAATATTGCCCATATCCGGTTAATCCGTTATATTGACTGAAATCCGGCCATGGGTCGTACATCACGGCGCGAACCATTCTGTCATCAAAATCTCCGCAAATGTCATCTTCTACGTCTAAAAAGTTTTTTTGAATCAAGTAATCCATTCCAACGCCAATACCGGCTATTCCTTTTTCATAATCTGCCGGACTGCTGACATGTATCTGATCCAACATTTCGCCAATCAAATCCATTGCATAATCGGCAAACAACATATTTTCCGTATATTGTGCATAATGAAAAAAGAATGTGGCTATTCCCATTTTACCATGCACCAAACCCGGACATTCGGTTAATGTCCCATTCAGCAGAAGCATATCGGCTATCTGACGTAAATCTTGCTCTATTACTGTTTGATTATCCATCAATTGTCAATTACACTCTAATCACTAAACTCTAAACTCTATTTTTTGTGCTTTACCAGCATAATCACCGGATTATCGTCTTCATCCAATTCCGCGGCAATTTCCTTTAGTTTGCCTTTCAATTCTCCTTTTTTGTAAGATTCGACAAGTTGGTGAGCTTCTAAATCTTGCCATGATTCTATTTCGTGATTTACAGGTCTTAAAACGTTCATGTATATTTCTTTTTTAGTTGAATAGTCGCCATTGTAAACAATATATCCGAAAAATGCCTTTTCCTGCCTGTCATACATAAAAAAAGTTCTAGGAAAACCTCTGTTTGTATCGAAGTCATATATATTTTTTATGGTTTCTATGAAATAATAATGATCGGAAAGCAACCTCAATATCAAAAAAACTCCAGGATCCATGGATTGGATAGACGGAGTTTTTATAATAAACGGACGCAAACTGTAATCGGACAATAAAATTGACACTGTATCGGACGAAAGTTCCGATAGTATCCAATTACCTTTGAATGGAATTATTGAACGATAAAAACCGGGACTCATAATCCGCTTTCCATTATTTTGCTGTAACTTCTCTTTAATTGGAATTTTAATTTCTTTGGTAATACCCCCATCCAGTTTGGATATGAGAACAAATGCTATATCTTTATTGTATGCATCATAGCAAATCAGATTTTCTCTATCATAATTGGATATATCGGTATAAAATATAGAACTTTCTTTATGATCAAAACTTCTTTTGAAGTTTCCGAATAAGTCATACACAAAAAATTTTCTTTTAAAAACATCATTAACAAACATTTCTCTGTTATCTTCATCCAATGTAATATTAAAAATATGTGTATATTCTTCGCTGCCTTGCCCTTTACGGTTTATCTTCCGGATAGCTTTCCCTGTTCTGTCATAAACAAAAATATCTCCATCATTAACTCTATTTAAGTTTTTTACCAATATAATATTCTTTCCTATATCCATCACAAATCCCTGATTAAGAAAGCCATCCATCGTTTCTAACGCAATATATTCCACATCCATAAAATCCTGAAGAATCAGTTCTTTTTTTGAGGAATAACTTTTCGTAATGTCAACTGTGATAATATCATCTGTTATTTGCTTATTTTCTGTTACACATCCTGTCACTATTGCCAACAGGATAATTATTAAAATTGGATTTGTCTGTCTCATATATTATTATTTTACACGACAAAGATTGGGACGTCCAATGGCTATTTCATAATTGGATGGCGGCGGACAAAGCCATTGATACACACAATCATCGCATGGCGCCTGATTGCGAATACGAAACCATGATTTACCTTCTTCCACTTCTTTGTGTACTATTTCATAAATACTGTCAGTGTAGATATTTCCCAACGCCGGATGGTTCAGATTGGCGTAAACATCGCCAGTGGGTATGATGTTTATTTTCCCAAAGTCATAAATATTCATTGCCTGACGAGCGAAAAAATCTTTTATAGACATGGATGTGCCTAAAATGTCTTCTTTATTGAGGAAAACATTTTCTTCAAAAAACCGAATATTATTTCCGGTATATATCGGGGTTAAGCGGTATTTTTCAATCTGATACTGATCAACAATCTGCTCCGCTTGTTGACAATCTTCTTCGGATGATACCTCAAAAATAGTTTCAATCGACAAAGTTTGATTGAGTAACAGTTGCCTTGATCGGTTCCATTGTGGCATGTCTATTGGGAAATGTACCGATATTCTGTATGAAAAATTATTTTCATAAGCCGGCTGTAGAGCGATCACATTTTGATAAGAACACAACATATTTTTCGGCGATGGATATTGATCAAAATAAGACAATAATTCATCATACTTTGGTACTTCTCCTATATTGCCTATCAAGTTAAAAGTTGGATCTCCAGGTATTGATTGCAAGAAAAAGAGTAGCTTTGTTGTGTCTGTTGTAGAGTCAATATGAATACTTATTTCGGAAAGATTATCCAGCACATTTTTACGTGGAGAAAAATTATGTCTTTTGTATATTTCATGTTTATCCGTAAAATTGAAATAAGGCAACAATTGAACAGGTTTACTTTTTGATAAAGCTATGTCAATTATATCACCCATATACTTTTCGCGAAGCTCATGAATAAAATTGTTGATGTCTTTTTTTTTATATCGCTTGTTTGTTAATAAAACAACACCACAATTTTTTTCTTTAAGCGTTTCCTGTAACAGTTCAATTACTTCTTCTTTGTCTGATTCGATACTTACTCCATCAAGGGTATTATATAGTAAAACGCATTTTCTTGTTATACCAACAAAGACATAAGGTTCAATGGTAAACCAATAATCAATAGCAGTTTTCGCGGGCATCATGCAAGTATTACATTTTCTAATATTTCAGAAAAATCATTCGGATATTTTTCGAGGAATGAAAAAATTCGATTCATTTTTTTTTTGAAAGTCGTTAGATCACAGAAATTTTCACAAACAAATTCATCTGTATTTACATTGTCTATATTCTTCAAATGAAATAGACATGTTCCACAAAACCTATAATCATAACAAGTTTGGCAGAACTTTTTCAAATAATCATAATAAAAATTGTATTGTCTCGTAATTTTCTGAATATCAATTTCAACTTTTTCATTCACTTTTCCCATAGAATATTTATAGTTGATTTTTTCGCATAGTAGCAGTTTGTTTCGATTAGTTAAAAATATTTTTCTAGAAAAAGGGGTACAAGTACTTGTTGGCAACTGTTTTTCCACGGTATGCAACAAGGAGTTTATATTGGATATATAATAATTGATAGAAGAATATTTCAAGAAGTCAATTAATTCCTTATATGACAATAATTCACCGTGTGTTATGCTAGACAAATCAGATGCTTCCTTTTGGTATTCTGCTTCACTTATTCTTTTGCTATGGTACATATTTTCGAGAATATTTTTATTATCCGGTTTTATGTCCCTCATATTTAATTCTGCGATTTTTGGAATTATATTATATCGAGTATAAATGAATTCAATAATTTCTTTTACCGAATTTCTATTGTGTAAAACGGCATTGAAATTTACATAATTATAAAAATATTCGGGATAATCCCTTTGGATCATATCTATATTTTCTATTACTTTTTGAAAAGAATTTTTATTGTTTCTATTAAAAATCCGATAGCTATGATTTTTTTCGTTTCCGTCTAAACTAATCAATAAACGAAATTTATTCGCTACTAAAAAATCAATGTATTTATGTATAAGTGTAGCATTAGTTGTCATGGAATACATAATTTCCATTCCTTTTTCAGCATTCAACTTCTTAGTAACTTCCACTATCCGTCTGATAAAATTTATATTCAAAAGCGCTTCACCGCCATAAAAACTGATAAACAGTTTTTTATTTTTATTTTTTGGCATTAAATAAAATATATATTTTATCAAATTTATGGCATAATGTGTATTTATTTTTTTTCCGTTCTTCTCATCATATCCCTCATATAATTTCCCTAACGCACAATATGTACAATTTAGATTACACGAATCAGTCGTTTCAAATACAATTTGTTGTGTATCAATGATATTTCCTTTTACCATTGACTCTTCCAATGGCATAAAATCGGGAAGTTTTGATTTTACGAAAAAACCATTATCCCTCAAATACGTATATTTTTTCATATAATACGGATCGGCATTAGTTGATTTTTCATAAACTTTCTCAAATTCCGGATGTATCAATAAAGATAACCTTTGTTGATTATCGTATATATATAAATTGCCATTTTCAGATTTATAAAGAAATGTTTGTATCATGATAAATCAGTTCTTAATTATATCGACAACCAATAACAATATTATCGGTTGTCGATTCTTTCGTACACAACTCTCAAACACATTTTAATAAGCGGAGAGTGCCTGCTTGTCAGCGGCTGCAAATGCAGATTCAGCTATATAAAACGCATTGACGCCCCAATAACCTGGTTCCCCACAATTACAACCACTACCACCATAGGAACACTGACAACCTCCCTTTAACGCATTCATTTTACGTTGTTCCAATTCAACTTTGCTGAGTTGATTCAATTTGATTCTACCTAATTTTTTCATGTCATTTATAATTTATATGTTAGTAATGCTCCAAAGATAACGCCTTCTGAAA
>JAIROL010000232.1 GCA_031257565.1 Tannerella sp.
TTTGAAGTTCTGAAATCTCTTCCTTTGTTAATTTGATTAGATAGGTATTCATCTTTGTGAAAATTAAAAATTTCTGCAAAGATAATAAATATATACGTTATATCAAAATTAACTTAACAGTAGATTATTCGGAAAAAGCGTTAGCCGTATTTGGTGATACACGTTCGGTTAAAGACCAATTAAAGGCATTGGGCGGACGTTTCAATCCGAAATTAAGCCATGAGGGAGAGAAAAAAGCGGGTTGGATTTTCAGTAAAACCAAAGAGAACGATTTAAGAGATTTATTAACAGTTAAATAAGTAAGAAATGAATACAACAGAATTAATCAGTCAGGTTATTACGGCATTAACGGAATTGGAAGCCAAAGGATGCCACAGCGTATGTTTCGAGTATGGAAACAGTTTGTTCAGGGTAAGGATTTTCAGGGGCAAAATCGAGGCGGGAACGGTTATTTACGAACGGACGGTCAATGTGACAGACGAGCCGTCACGGTTGGAAGAAGTTATTAATCACATTCAATACCTGAAAGACCATGTGACAAAAACCGTATTCCAATGCTACAAAAGGGAATTTGTAAAAGGCATAAAGTTGGGCGAATGGGAAAAGACCGGCTCAAGTTTTGAATTTGGCGACAATGCCATGTCTTCCCTGCTGATAAACGGTTCGGGCTATCACATTGACGACCCCGACAACGGCTTGCAGTATTTTATAGACACGAAGCAATTAAGCGAAACGGAATAACAGTATCAACAGGGGGTGGGAAAATCCTGCCCCCTAATAACAAAAAAGATAAATAAGTTTTACAAAATCAAATAATTAGAGTTATGAATAAAAGAGTAAATTCAACGAAGAGTGAAGAAACAAAAGGTATTGTTTCCATAGAATTGAGTAAAATCGTAACCGGCGATTTTAACCCGCGCAAGTCAATCAGTGAAAACGAATTGAGGGAACTGGCGGAGAGTATCAAACAGGTAGGTATATTGCAACCGGTATTAGTCCGTCCGAAGGGTAAAAAATTTGAAATCGTGTGCGGGGAACGCCGATTCAGGGCGTCCGTATTAGCGGACACGAAAACCATTCCCGCCATTGTCCGCACCATGTCGGATGACGCAGCCTTGGAGTTTTCCATAATTGAGAATCTTCAGCGAAAAGAAGTGTCCCCGATTGAGGAAGCGGCAGCCTACAAACGCCTTGCGGACACAGGACGTTACAACGTGGAAAACCTTGCCGTCCGTTTCGGGAAAAGCGAGACATACATCCGTAACCGTATGCGCTTAAACGAATTGACGGACGAGATTTTAGACCTTGTAAACGGCGACGGTATTTCGATGACCGTTGCAATGGAACTCTGCAAATACAGCGCGGACGTGCAGGCCGATATTTACGAAAGACATCTTTCCGGCAAGCCGACAACCTATTATGGCGACTGGCGCAACCTGACGGGCAGGGATTTTGTCAAACGTCTTGAGAGCGATTATTGCAATGACTTGAGCCGTTACCGTTTTGACAAATCCGAGTGCGCCGTATGTTCGTTCAATACGAACTGTTACTCCCTGTTTCCCGACGGCGAGGGCAGGTGCAGCAACCTTTTTTGCCTGCGGGAGAAGAACAGGCGGTATCTGGTCGAAGCCTGCAAGTCGGCGATTGAAAAATGTCCCGGAACGGAAATCGGTCAAACGCCATACGGAACAGCGGAAAACGAGGATGTTTTCGCCGAACTGTCGGAACAGGGCTACGCGGTGAGCAAAACCCACATCAACAGTTATCCCCAAAAGCCCGAAGAACCCAACGCGGAAAACTTTGAGAACAGGGCGGATTACGAGGAAGCCCAAACCGATTACTATTCCAATTATGCGGGTTATACGGAAGCAAACGACGAAGTTGAACAGTTGTTTTTGGACGGAAAAGCCCAACCGGTGGTTACGGTAAGCGGTAACGAGGTGATAACCGGATATGTCATGCTGCCGGAGGAAGAAACGCAAGCCCCCGCCGGTGAAGCGGATGTCATCGGAAAACTTGAAAAGCAGGACGTGCGCAACAGGGAAATAGCGGTTGAAAACATTGTCGATGACACGCGCAAATACATCCGCGAAACGGAATTGCCGCAAAGCGACTTTACCGAATTTGAAGACAAACTTTTGTACTTTGCGATGCTGGAAGACCTGAAAAGGGAACATTTTGCACTTTTTACGGAAGATTCCGACAAGTGGCATTTGAGCGATGAGGAAAAAATTCAAATCATCAATAATTTGACGGAGGAACAGAAGACCGTCATCCGGCGTGATTTTCTGGTTAAACACCTGTCCGACGCTTTCGGGGTATCGAAAAAATCCTACCTGATGCTTGAATTTGCGAGGCTGCACTTTCCCGAAGCGTTGGAGGAAACGGAAAGCAAGTATAATGAGGTTTATACGAAACGCCACGAGCGGATTACGGAAAGGCTGACCGCCTTAAAAAGCGGAGTTCAGGAGGTTGCATGACGTTATATTCGGTAAGTCGCACAATATCAACAGTGAACAGCGGGCGGAAGAAATTTCGCCCGCTACTTTTTTCGTGAGCATCAAGCGGATAAAAAAGTAGCCAAAAAACCGTTTTTTTAATTCCTTACGGCCGGAAAATTTGTGCCGTTACAGTCTGTCCAAAGCTTCTTCGGTCGTCCTCTTACCGTTGGCCAATTCTTTGTGCCATTCGGAGATTAAACCGCTGAAATAAGCCATTTTCGTGAAGAAATACCCTGCATTTGTCAATATTTCCTTTTCTTCGTCGCAGGGAATGTTTTTTGCCTGCTTGCAGTCAATGAGATTTTGTAAACCTTCGGTAATTTTCACCAGCCAATCGGGAAAAAAATAAGCGTATGTGTCCAGACATTCAAGGACTTCAACCCGGTCGCCCATGACTTCCATAAAGGCTCTCATTTTTTGTTTTTCTTCTTTGCTCAAAACTTCTTGTGCCATCTTCTTTACGTGTTTAAACAACAGGCACGAAAAAAAACGGTGTGCCTTTCCCGTTGTTCAAACCTACCGTAAATAAGAGGGTTGCATTAGCCATTAAGATAATGCACGGAGGTACACACCGCTATGCTGTGTACCCTCTTTAATGGACA
>JAIROL010000264.1 GCA_031257565.1 Tannerella sp.
GATACAAAGGCATACGCTTCTCTGGCGATGGAAAACAGGATTGTGATTTTCAACCCGACAACCCTGGCAATCACCGGCTCGATTGACCTTGCCAAACCGGAATTTTCCGCCGACGGACAATCCACCCCCAATCCGATAGGCATGATTGAACGCGACGGCAAAGTCTTTGTCGGCTGTTTTGAACTGTCTGCCCCGCCGATGTGCAACGACGGCGCTTACATGGTCGTCATCAATGAGGCAACCGATACGCCCGAAAAATTTATCAGCGACCAGCGGGGTACAGGAGCCACCTTCTTCGGTAATCAAGGAATGTATGCCGACGAAAAGGGCGACATCTACGTCCTTTGCTTTGCCTCCTACGGCTACATGGCGGGGCAGAAAAGCGGTTTCCTGCGTATCAAAAAGGGCGCAACAGACTTCGACCCCGACTACTTCTTCAACATCTCCGATACGGAAATACCCGACATTCAGGGCGGACACATCGTCCTTACCCATTTCATGTACGACCAAAACGGCACGGCATACATTTTCGGTAACAACCCAACGTATGCAAGCGCTCCGATCGATTACGTCAACGACCTTGTGATACAGTCATTCAAAGTGAATTTATACACCCAAACGGTTACGCCGCTGGATTTGCCGCGCTCCAATTCCTACTCGTACTGTATTCTTCGTTACGACGACCTCATCCTGTTCGGTTTGGCCACAGCCTCATCCGGAGCCGGCTTCTTTTCGTACAATCCGGCTACGGGTGAAACAAGTAAAGCGCCTTTCCTGAACGTTCCGGGAACTATTCAGGATGGAGCTGTGTTTGAATAAATTACACATAAAGCATGACAGACATGGATACAAAAATTAAAACTGCCTTTTACTGGCTCCTGTTGGGGATATGTTTCCTGACGCACACACTGTTTCACATGTACGGACTGTTCTACGGCGTAGATATTCGTTTGCCCGATGCAACTGGAGGCGAAGCGCCGCTCGGAGTACAGGCTTTCAACACAGTGATTTTTACCGTCACTTTCCTGATGGCGCTGCTGTCAATACACCTTTCGGGACGGGGCTTCTGGTGGTTTTCCTTTGTCTGGAGCGTCCTGTTTTTGTTGCTGAATATTTTTCATTTGGGGGCAACGGTATTCGTAGAAAAATTCGACCTCTCGCAAGTTTGTTTGCTGACATTTATGTTGGCAGTGAATGTGCTGCTGACGCTTACGCTGTGGAAAAGAAAATAATTATGGATTCAAAAGAAATTCCTGATCTTCAAGGTGTACAAAGAACTTTGATGCTTCCACTTTGGGGCAGGGCTGTTTTCAGCAAACTTTATCCCGAAGTTCCGGACGATAGAAAGGCTATCGACATTATCGATTCGCCGGATTATGATTTCAGAGAAATCGAAAAGGCGTTTGGCGAATACGGCGGATTGTCTTATGTTGTTCGCGGACGGAAGATTGATAATACTGTCAAGCATTTTATTTCGGAACATCCCAATGCAACGGTAGTTAATATCGGGGCAGGGCCGGATACCACGTTTTCCCGTGTGGACAATGGAGCTATTCACCGGTACGATATTGATATAAACGAGGTTGTTGCCATAAGGAAAATGATTGCTTCATGGTCGCCTTTATTGCATTTGAAATCGGTCGAACCGTTTTTTAAAAACATTAAACGGGACAAACGCCGGAAAAGAACAACCAGAATGAATATGACACTTTGCGATTTATTAAAAATGGTTAGCTTTTATCATCTTAAATTTGAGTCATGAAGAAAGGATACGCTCAAATTGCAGACCGATACGATTCGGTATTTACCGTGCAAAAATGGTGGAACAAACTTGTCTGGGGATTTCAGGATACGGAATATACAGGAAAATTACTTTCGCTTTTGCCGAACGATTTTTCCGGTAAATTACTGGACATTCCGGCAGGTACCGCCCTGTTTACCAAAGATAAATATTCGTGCATGAGCAACGCCAATATTACTTGCATGGATTATTCCGAAGCAATGCTGGAAAAAGCCCGGCGGAAATTTTCCGGTGATACATTCCGACATGTCGCCTGTATGCAGGGAGATGTCGGACATCTCCCTTTTGCAGACGGCGTTTTCGATATTGTATTTTCCATGAACGGATTTCATGCTTTTCCCGACAGGGAAGCAGCTTTTGGGGAAACGAGGCGTGTGTTGAAAAACGGCGGGATGTTCGCGGGATGCTGTTATGTAAAAGGCGAACGGAAATTGACCGATTGTTTTGTCAAATATTTCTATACGCCGATGGGATGGTTCGTGCCGCCGTTTCAAAACAGGGAAGAATTGCTTTCCTCATTACAAAAGCGTTATACATCCGTCTATTTGTGGAATGTGGGAGCTGTCGCTTGTTTTCATGCGTACATTGTTTAATTTTTAACGCTAAGGTAACATAGAACTCACAGCATGTTCATAACTCTTTGGCGCAAGCCGTTTTGCATGTTCGTTTCATGCGTACATTGTTTAATTTTTAACGCTAAGGTAACATAGAACTCACAGCATGTTCATAAATCTTTGGCGTTAGCCGTTTTTTTTAACGCTTCGCTAAAAGACCGTTGGTTCATGTTCGTTTCAAGGTATTAAAGAGTAATAGTTATGGAAAAGAAAGGAAATGAATTTAAAGGATTGGCGGGCGGCAGGAGTTACCAGAATTTAGCCCGTCTTTTCGGGTTCAACGAAAGGTTTTACCAAAAAGGCGCCGGCGACATACGGCTTGCCGACGGTATGAAAGCGCTCGATTTGGGTTGCGGCCCGGGCGCTTTGAGTTTTGCGCTGGCTGAAAAAGCGTCGTCACAGGCGGAAATCATCGGTATTGATATATCCGACGACCAGTTGGATTATGCACGAAGTCAATGTGCACGGTACGACTGCAATATCCGGTTTGAGAAGTGTTCGATGGACGAACTCCCTTATCCTGACGGATATTTCGACCTGGTGGTTACGTCGATGGCTTTGCACGAGACGCCTCCGGAAGTACGGCGGGCAGCCATTGTCCAAACTGCGCGCACACTCAAAAAGGGAGGACGTTTCATTCTGGTGGACTGGGGTAAACCGAAATTCGGATGGCAGGGTATTTTCTGGTTTCCAATGATTTGCTGGGGCAAACAAAACAGGGACAACCGGCGGAATGTATATCCCGAACTGTGCCGGCAAAACGGCTTGCAACCAAAGGAAGACTGCTATATCAACTCCATTGCACGGCGACAGGTGTTCGTAAAAGAATAAGCGGGAGAATGTCTTTAAAACGAAATTTAACAAGCGTAGTTGTGAAACAATACATAAATGGGTAGTAAGTGAGGAACAGCAACAGCCGGACTTTGTGTCCGGGGACAATTCCGGGCAACGGGCAAAAGAAAATATACAGGAGAAAAAACATTTCGGAGTAGAAAAACAATGAATAATAAAAAAGTTGTATCTTCGAAACCTCCGGATTCCGGGATGTTCAATACCGGCTTCCAATAAACACCCGTACGTTCCATCGCTACACGGGTCACGCCCGTTTCCAACAGCCATTCTTTCAATGATGTCAAAGATCGCGTGGTAGAAGAATAAGTACGCGTTTCTCTCGAAATGCCTTCCCCGTCCACCGTTGCTACTATTTCTTTCTTGTGAATGTCCAATCCGTCGCATCGCGACACTACCTGATCAAACTCAATTGTCTTACTGGCGCTCATAATTGTTCGTCTTAAAGGGTTATTGTAGCTAAGGTAACTAAAATCTAACATCCTATGATAAATGGGATGACTTTTCATACCCTTGGGCGAGCGAGAGCGGGCATGAAAGTTTCATTTTACTAAATAATTTATGTAATTTACGGTGCAAAATTACAGCGAAAGCCATAATGCTTGGTTTCGCTTACGGCTCAAAAACGCTTGTCTGTACAGTTCAGTGATAAAATTTTAGTTTCCAAAGAGTCTGTTTAATGCTCCACTTTCGTTATTATCCTGTTCTATATTGTTGTTTCTTTGCATGTTACCGAAATTTTAACAAATTATTGACAGTAGAACAAATTTGCTGGTTTTTCCTAAACCCGTGTCATAACCGGTTAATTTATTATATCGTCACATAGTTGTTTTTTAAAGAAATTTTATAGATATTTTGTCTGTTCATTTTTTGGAAGTGATGCAAGTACAAGTTCATAAGACTGGTTAACTAACTGAAGGATATATTTATCGGTTAAATCTTTATTGAAATATACTGAAATCCAATGCTTGTGATTCATGTGATAACCAAGACGGATACCATCGTATTGGATGCGTAAATCTTCAATACAATCAGGTGTTGATTTCAGAACGCAGAAGTCAAACACATCTATATTAACAAAACAAAACCATTTATCGCCAATAGAAAAT